>JAYUWZ010000066.1:0-4762 GCA_043753265.1 Verrucomicrobiaceae bacterium | reverse complement strand
CCCTGCTCAACTTGAGTTCCACGACTTCAGGCCGAAAACGCGTCACCCGCACCATCATCACCGCTGGACTCGCAGCAGCCTCCTACGCACTCTTCGATGTGCTCGTGCGCCAATGGTCGCCGCTGTGGGGCAGCGGCCGGTTTCTCCCCCATCGCCCTCGGCCTGTCCGGGCTCCTCTCCTTCGCATTCATCCCGCGCTTTTCCGCGCCGCTCAGCGCGCTACCCCGCCCAGCCTGGCCCTGGCTTCTTGGTGGAGCGCTCGGCATCGCCGCACAGTCGTTGATATTCGTTTCCGTCGTCGCAACCTGGCAAAAGCCCGCCGAAGCCAACGTCGTCTACAGCTCCCGCGGCCTCTGGAGCATCCTCCTCGTCTGGGCAATCGGCGCCCGTCTGCAAAATCAGGAAGCCCACTTGGGCCGCCGAACACTCGCCTGGCGCCTCGCGGGCGCAGTCCTCATGATGGCTGCCATCTTCCTCGTGCTGGGTTGATATGGAAATGAGGGGCGGCCCCTCCGGGCAGATCTTGCAACCCGTCCCGCTCCATGGCAAGTTGGCACTGGGATATGAACGCTCTGCACGATCTACCCAGCATCAAAAACCAAGCCGCCTTTAATCTCGCTCGCTGGGCCGAGCTTTGCGCCGATTCGCTCTGGGTTGGCGTCGAGGGAAAGATCGAAACCGACCGCTACGGCCAAATCATCATGAATCCCCCCGCAGACCCCTCTCACGGTGGCAAGCAAGCGGACCTGACGCTCCTGCTTTCGAAATTTGCTCCCGTTGGCAAAATCATCATCGAGTGCCCCGTCTCCACAAGCGAAGGTGTGAAGGTGCCGGATCTCGTGTGGGGTTCGAAGAAACGCATCGCGAACATCGGAGGAAAGTCGGCATTCACCGCAGCTCCGGAAATCTGCGTCGAAGTACTCTCTCCGTCCAACACGCGCAACGAGATCGAAGAAAAGCGCCGCCTCTACTTTGAAGCCGGAGCCGAGGAAGTCTGGCTTTGCGAACGCGACGGACGTCTCCGCTTTTTTCTAAAAACAGCCCCCACTCGTGCCGCACGGCAATCGGCGCTCTGCCCCAAAATGCCGGTCAGGCTCACCGAATAGCTGTGCTTCAAGATTTCGAGGTAGCTTCTCAATGAAATTCTATCTCCATGCTATTTTATAAATACCAAAAGCCGGGTGAGCTTCAGTTTACCATGCTACGAAGAGGCGAAATATTCTTCGCGGCTCCGAACGAACTGAATGACGCAAACGAGTGTAGACCTAACTATATTTTCCAAGGAACAGAAGAACTTTGGCAACGACTTGCGCAGTACATCTTGGAGAATGTATGCTTCCATGACCAATACTACAACAAAATCACTGACCAGGAAATCGGACAGGTTTTTGAACTTAGCGAAGCGCTTGGCACGCTTCTTAAGAAAAGTGCAGCGAAGCGCGATGTTGGCATCAAGCAGCTTCGAGAAATGTTCTGCTCATTACTTCAGAAACTGCTACTTGGGAAGCCTCCTGAAATAAAACCGCGAATACTTTCACAGCTTGCAGAATCATTTATTAGGAACAGCATCCCGAAAGCCTTAGATGAAGCAAAATACTTTTCCTCGTTTTCACTCGATGGGATCAATCCAACAATGTGGGGACACTACGCCGGTGCCGAAACGGGGTTTGTAATAGTATACGGTACAGATGACTCAAGGATTCAGGTTAGATCGCCACTTCGCATACTTCATGGGTATCGTCAAATCGGCGACGATCCTAAATGCCACGAAATAGGTATATATCAGGAGGAACACGTTGAGCTATTAGCAGTAAAGTATTCGAAAAAACCACCAAAAGTTAACGCTTTTCACCGCCTCATTCACAAGTTTCGTTATACTGAAAAGGAAGACAATTACGACGTACCATTAATGCTTTATGGAGATGCTGTAGAGAAACAAGAATCTTTGAATGGACTAATGAAATACTCGGACTGGCGATACGAAAAGGAGCTGCGCGCCTTTTATCCTGCCTATGAGAGCCTCCCTGTGGATGTTCGCGTATTGAGTGTCTCAAGGAACAACATTAAAGGGATCATATTTGGGCCCTTGATGAATAATTCCGATCGAGAAAGAGCAATCTTATGCTGCCACATGATGCAGGAGTCGACACCACATGCAAAAAATAAAGCAATAAAAACGAAGCCCTTGGCAGTTTTCCAAGCAAAACGCGTTGTGGATCGCTTCGGGTTTGAATTGGTTCCCTTGGGAACTATCGAAGGCCCATATTTCGGTAGCAGCATTCTTCCGTTTAAGAGCATCCAAAATTCAAACAACAAGACCAAAGATTTCCTCCAGAAACTATCGATTCAGATTTCCGGTCGAAGCATTTAGATTACCCTTCACGAACATCGCTGCAAATAGGGCCGTAAGAGCAGCGAATCACCGGCACGGAGGTGATGCTCGCAATTCGACCCCACAAAGCTCGCGCGGAGTCAACCGGCTCAGCAGCATACTGAGGCCGGGCATCCAGCAGTAAGTCGGTCAGTACGGACTGATGCGATAAATCCTCCCCGCTGCTGAGTGGGATTCGATTCAGAGTTGAGAGTGCTGAGGTAGAGTAACTCTTGCACCACTTCAGCTTCACTCCCCGCTGAAAAATATCCAGATGCCCAATCAGCAAGCCAGTGAGTTTGCCCACCGCTTCGAGCGCGTAGCGCAGCAACACCCCATCCGGGTGTCCACGCCGAAAGCCTCCCTGCCAGCCGTCGCTGTGGTTGTGCGGCTCGGGCAATCGCGCGTCCAATGACGGATCGTGCGTCGGCAGCGGACCATTCCCGTGGCGGGTGAGATAACTGCGCAAGACGCCGTAATGCTCAAACCGTTCCTCGATCCCGAAACGCGCGGCCACACTTTCGACGGCTGCAGTCGTGATGGAACTCCAAGTGGTGTGAGGGTGAAAGCCACGCCACTCATCGAGCAGGATTCCCTGCGCGCCTTCAAACAGGACGCAGCCGGGCTCGTTCAGTTGAACATGGATCGACCCGGCGGACGCAGGAGGGCAATGGCGTGCAAGGGCCTGAGCGCGGGCCAGCCACCTTCCAGCCAATGCTTCATCCTGAAGCGTCTGAGATTCCTCACTCAGTGCCGCCGCGCTCCCCTTGGGACACAGCGGTGAAAACTCCGCGAGCAGCGTTTCTCGAATCGCCTGCAGCTTGTCTCTCGCGAGCTTCGAATGCGAGCCAAGTGGGCACAGGTCTGCATATCGCAACACCTGCTCGGGATGCTCCAACCCGTGTCGCACCGTCTCCCCCACCCCGACGCCACACGTTCCGTGGGCCAACTCACCCCGCAGCCGTTCGCGCAGCCGCCCAGCGGCTTGATGATAGGGCGTAGTGATGCGGCATTGCCCATCAATGCTCAGCCGCGAAAGCGCATCGTTTACACCGACACGCCCAAGCACTTCGGCCTCCACCAGCAAAGCCGTGGGATGCACCACCATGGGGTCGAGTAACAGCGTACGGACACCCGGCACGAAAGTCCCCGAGCCAAACTGTGAAAACGTGTGATGCCTCGATGGTGAAGCAGCATCGGCAGCAGTCACCACATTATGTCCAGCCTGCGCACCGCCGTTAAATCGCACGACGGTGTGAGCCAGCCAGCGCCTCGTCAGCGCGTCGACAAAATGGCCTTTCCCGCAATCGCCAAAGCCCAGCCCCAGCACCGAAGCATAACGCGTCGCGCCCACAAGTTGGGCGGTTATTCAAACAAGCGCTTCCACCACTTCTTCACGGGTGTCGGCGCAGCAGGAAGGGACTTTGCTCCTGGAACATGAAGCACCGCGGCGTAGTCGCGGATTGCACGGATGGTCGAATTCACGTGCTCGCGACTAAATCCGTTGGCCGAGAGTATCTTCTCCAGCGCGCCGAGATCGGGGATGCGCTTCTCCGTCAGACCCACAATCGCGGCGGCCACGGCGCACGTGTCTGCAGCGGATTCCATGCAAATGGCGTGGTCGCCGAGCAATTCCTTCCAGCGCTTCTCACACCGCTGACGGCGCTGCAAATCGGGAATCAAAAAGAAGACATGATAGGTTTCCGCCGCTGCGGCGATCACCTCTTCAATGGGAATGTCCTCATCGAGTTTTTCCCCCAGCAGCGCTTCAATCTGGTGGCGCGAAACGGCGGGGTAAGGGAGCTCGTCCCCGGTAATGAAAAGGTAGCCCTTCTGCTTCCGCTTCACCCAGTTGTCCATGTCGGTGTGCTGGGCGGCGAGATAGAAAGCCAGGTCGTAGCTCTCCTCTCCACTGCCACCGCCACCGCCTTCGAGGTAGCTCCAGGTCAGCCATTGGTCCATCAGCTCCGCCGTGCTTTCAAATTGCCCCACTTGCAGCGACGCCTGATCGGAGGTGGCATCCCCAATCGCCGTAAACATGATCTGCGGATCAGCGATTCCACAGGCGTTGAGCAGCTTCATCAAATTGGGCAACTCCTGCTTCGCCAGCAATTGCGGGATGTCGCCCATGGAGCCCGTCACATCCAGCGCGAAAAGGATTCCGAGGGAATTGGGATGATCCGCACTGTCCCGGCATTCGCGCACCTTGATCCCCTTGGGATTCATTAGTGGGTGGCATTGCGTTTGGCGGAAGACTTCCGTCCCAGCCTGGTTTGCACGACCGGCCGTTATCGCCGCGTGAGCATCGTGAGAGTAATTGCCGTAGCCCATAGGAGTGAGTGGTGTGAGGTTAAAGTGACTGAGTCAAACCGTTAAGGGAACAAACGATGG
>JAYUWZ010000065.1:0-2143 GCA_043753265.1 Verrucomicrobiaceae bacterium | reverse complement strand
AAATGGCACACGTGCAAAGGCACCGCGCGCCAGAACAGCACGAATCCCTGCTCGGAGTATCTCTTTCTCGACAACACGGCGTGCAATCTCGCCTCGCTGAACTTGATGAAGTTCAAGAAGGCCGACGGCTCCTTCGACGTCGCGCGCTTCAAGGCTGCGGTGCGCGTGTATATCACCGCGCAGGAGATCATCGTGGATAACGCGAGCTACCCGATCAAGTCGATCGCGGAGAATTCACACATCTTCCGCACGCTCGGGCTCGGCTTTGCAAATCTCGGCTCGCTCATCATGAGCTACGGCCTCGGCTACGACAGCGACGAGGGCCGCGCACTCGCGGGCGCCATCACGTCCATCATGACCGGGCACGCCTACGAACAGAGCGCCCGCATGGCGCAGTCCATGGGAGCTTTCCCGGGCTACCTCGACGCCCGCGCCTGCGACGTCGCCAATCCGGTGGCCAAGGACAATGTGGAGCCCATGCTGGAAGTGATGCAGCAGCATCGCGATGCCGTGGAGGCCATTCAGGCGAGTGAGCGGTTCGCCTTTCTGAAAGATGAGGCGCGCACCACGTGGGATAGCGCACTATCGCTCGGCCACGCACACGGCTACCGCAATGCGCAGGTGACCGTGCTCGCGCCGACCGGCACGATCGGGTTCCTCATGGATTGCGACACCACGGGAATCGAGCCCGACATCGCGCTCGTGAAATATAAGCTGCTCGCCGGTGGCGGTATGCTGAAAATCGTGAACCAAACGGTGAAACCCGCGCTGCAAAACCTCGGCTACACCGCCGCGGACATCGAGCGCATCGTGGCTCACGTGGACAAGCACGACACGATCGAAAACGTGCAGGACGAGCAGACGGGTGAAGTGATTTACTCGGGGCTCAAGGCGGAGCATCTCTCGATTTTCGACTGCGCATTCAAGCCCGGGCGCGGCACCCGCTCGCTTCACTACCGGGGGCACATTCGCATGATGGCAGCCTGCCAGCCATTCCTCAGTGGCGCGATTTCAAAGACAGTGAACCTTCCCGAGGAAGCCTCGGTGGAGGACATCATGAACACTTACATCGAAGGATGGCAGCTCGGCCTGAAGGCCATCGCCATTTACCGCGACAACTCCAAGCGCAGCGCCCCGCTCGCGACGAAAAAGGAGAAACACAACCACTCGGTGGCGTCCGCCGAGACCCAGGCCGCGATGGCCGAGGTGGATGCCGTGGCCAATGAGAACTCCGGGCTGCTGGCGCGCATCGAAGAACTCGAGCGCGAAAATGTGGAGCTGCGCAAAAAGGCCGACGAGCCCGTGCGCCGCCGCATGACGGACACCCGCCTCGCGCTGAACCACAAATTCGACATCGCAGGCCACGAGGGCTACATCAACGTGGGCATGTTTGAGGACGGCCAGCCGGGCGAGCTTTTCGTGCAGATGCAAAAGGAGGGCAGCACAATTGGTGGCCTCATGGACACCATCGGCGCGCTCACCAGCATGGCGCTGCAGTACGGCGTGCCGCTGGAGAGTATGGTGCGCAAGTTTGCCCACCAGCGCTTCGAGCCCTCGGGCTTCACAAAGAACCCCGACATTCGCACCGCCACGAGCATCACTGACTACGTCTTCCGCTGGCTCGCGTGCCGCTTCATCAAAGGCTACAAGGAGGCCACTTCGCCCAAATCGCACCAGGCGGATCTCCCGCTGCGCGAGTTGCCGGAAATGGACAAAAAATCCATCAACCGCCCAGTGCCCGAGCTCGAGCGCACTGCCGAGAGCCAGGTCATCGACATCGTCTCGCACAGCGGCAACAGCGAGGGGCATCCCACCATTCGCAGCCACGGCAATTCGCACGCCGAGCGGCTGAATGACGCGCTGGGCAATATGTTCATGGACACCCCGTGCTCCAATTGCGGCAGCACGAAAGTCATCCGCGCTGGTGCCTGCGGCTGCTGCACTGAGTGCGGAACCAGCCAGGGCTGCTCGTAAACAAAACCATACGGAAATGATTCACACCCACACCACATTGGACGACAAAGATCATCCTCGCGACGAAACCAGCGGCCCCGTGCTCGCTGACTAGTCCCTCCACTCAAAGCACGGCCCAAAGCCGCGCCCCGATCAAGCGACCGTCAGCCCACTGATATGTCCTTAAAGG
>JAYUWZ010000064.1:0-2144 GCA_043753265.1 Verrucomicrobiaceae bacterium | reverse complement strand
GATTTTGGGTTCGATAGCTCGGGGCTGAACAAATACCGCAATGGGGGGAGCATCTCGGACATCGTCAATGGGTTCTACATCGACGACCACAAGGTGGGGAAAAAGGACATGCCGGAATTCACCGTATCGGCCAGTATTGAAGCCGCGCTGGAGCTGAATCTCGTGCTGGCGAAAGCGGGAGTCGGTGGCGGTCTGTTTGCGAATATTTTCTTCGACATCAACGACAAGAACAACGACGGGAAGATTTACCTCAACGAGGCGCTCCAGCGCATCGAGGAAGGTAATCTTCTCAATCTCAGTGGGACTGTCGGAGCGGGGCTCAGCGCGTATGTGAAGATCGGTTTCGGGCCATTCTCGAAGACCTTCCGCAAGAACATCGCGAGCGTGGAATTGCTGAATTTTGGAATGACCGATCCCGCAGCATCACTGCCGAAGCTGTCGCACGTGGAGAATGGGAAGCTGGTATTGCATCTCGGTGAGTTCGCGGGGCTGCGGGATCTCGGGGAACTGGAGGATACTGCGGAAGATACTTGGGGTCTCGGGCGGAATCCGAACGGCACCATCGAGATTGTCCGGACGGACAGCGCATTCGAGGATTTCCGCAATACGGTGTCGTGGAATGGCACCATCGTGGTGAAGGGTGGAAACGTGAATCCGGCGCATATCAATTTCGCGGTGAAGAACCGGGTGGAATACACCGGGGGTGTGGACCGCATCTCGATTTTTGGCGGTGGTGGAAACGATTTGATGAATGGAAGCAGCCAAGGGGATGCCTTCTCGGGTGGGGGCGGGAATGACTCTCTCAGTGGCAAAGGCGGCGCGGATGCCCTTACGGGGGGAATTGGAATCGACACCCTTCGTGGAGGGACAGGCGACGACACTCTCGATGGAGGTCCCGGTGCCGACTACATGTATGGGGACGAAGGCTTTGACAAAGTGACCTACACAAGCGCCACGAAGGGTGTGGAGGTGCATCTCGGGCAGTCCTTCAAAAACAAAGGGGATGCGAAGGGCGATATGCTTTATGCCATCGAGGAGCTGGAAGGCAGCTTCCACAATGACACTCTGAACGGAACCGACGGGCCGGATTACCTGAGCGGATCGAGCGGGGACGACATTCTAAACGGCCTTGGCGGAAACGATTCGCTGGAGGGCGGGCTCGGCGCGGACTTCATCTTTGGCGGCTCGGGCAATGACACGGCGGTGTATTTGTTTGGAGTCACGGTGAATCTGGAGACGGGCATAGGGCAGTTCAACGATGCGGCGGGGGATACGCTGTCAAATATCAACAACCTGCTCGGTGGGAACACGTCCGATACCTTTATAGGCAACACGATTGGGAACGTGCTCAATGGTGGAGCTGGCAGTGACCATCTCACGGGCGGTGGTGGGAAGGATACGCTGATTGGCGGGCTGGGGACGGACACACTCGTGGGCGATGGCGATGATGTGATCAGCTACGAGGGTGCGAGTGCCCGGGTGACCGTGGACCTCGATGAAGGCCTCACCATCGAGGATGCGGAGTCTGTTGCAAATGCAAATGGCGACACACCGGATCCTGCGGGATCGGATAGCTTCAGCGGCATCAGCGATGTGATCGGCAGTTACTTTGGCGACGACATCTATGGCAACGATGCAGACAACCGCATCGACCCGAAACTGAGCCGCAGCGAACCGGGCAGTGAGGACTTTGTGGATGGAGGCCTGGGCACGGACACACTGGTGGTGGATTATTCCATCGGCGACGCACCGAATGGAGTGCCGAGCGACCTCAGCGGGGTGCAGATTGTCGTTTCGGGCATCATTATTACGGTCAACCGGGACTACAAAGGCGTCGATTTCGACATCATCCTGGGACAGAATCTGGAGATTCTGGACTTCACGGGAGGCAGGCAGAATGATGATATCATGGGGCTTTCCGGCCCGGACACGCTGCGTGGCGGCGGCGGAAACGATATTCTGAACGGAGGCTCCAGTGGGCAGGATTTGCTCATCGGCGGCGATGGGAATGATACTTTTGAGATCAACGATCTCGGCGATACCAATGGGGGGAATCTCGCTGACACGGTGGACGGCGGAGCGGGAATCGACACACTGAAGGTGGACTACGCCACGCGCGGACTGAGCGTGACGAATACCAAGAC
>JAYUWZ010000063.1:0-4775 GCA_043753265.1 Verrucomicrobiaceae bacterium | reverse complement strand
AAAAACTTCTTACCCTCCAGCCGCGCCCGGTCCCGCCATTGGAGCAGCGTGATTGCCAACTGCAATTTGCTCCCGCTCCGCCACAGGCACATCCACTTCGCCAGGCACTTCAGCGTTTCCTTGCTGTGCTCCTGTTTCAGCGCGGCCGCGCCATCGCCATCGCACTTGTAGGGAGCAAGCTTGATGCGCACTTGGCGTGTGCAAAGCAGCCGCTCGATCACCTTTTCCTTGGTCCCCGATTTCGGCGCTCCCAGCAACCGGCACAAAATCTCCAACTCCCATCCCTTCAGCTTGGGAAGCTCATCCTCATTCCACGCCGGATGATCCGCCTCAAAAATCAAAGTCCGCAAAAGCTGGGAAGGCGTCTGACTCATTGGGCGTTGGATGTTGGATGTTGAGCGTTGGACGTTTCCACCGCCGTGAGCCACACGCCGCCCTCACTCGCCTTCCACATCGCGATCCGCTCCACACTCCACCCCGCGAAATCAAACGCCCGCACGCGCCCGCGCCACCACGCCGCAAGCCGCGCCTTGCATTCGCTATGCATCGCAAGCGCAGGCTCGCACACCTCCGTAAGCTCCACCGCACGCCCATACACCCACTCCCATTCACCCGGACCTTCCCCCCACACCGCGCAACCCCTCACGCATTCCGCCGCAAGCGTATATCCCTGCGAATTATTCCCAAACCAAAACCGAGGCGCACGAAACTCCCCACGCCCATAATTCGCCCGCAGCGAGCTACAAACCGGGCACGCCGGGAGATACAACGGATCCCGCGCCAGCATCGCCGCCATCGCCTCCCGTAAACTCACATCGCCCTCCCGCCTGAATCTCTGTGCAAATCTGTGCCCTCTGTGGTTTTCCCAAAGCCCTCCAAAAGTGCCTTGGCCTGCGCCGCAAGCCGCGCCTGCTCCTCCGCGCTCACAGGCTGAACGCCGCGTGCATCCTCCTTGCGCGTGGGGTTCGTTCCCTTCGGCAACAAATCCGGCCTCGCCTTCACCGCCCAAGCCACAGCCAGCCCGCGACGCTGCTCAAAATTCCCCAGCGCCCCAGGCTCCTTGCCAAACACACTCTGCCATTGCGCCGAAAGCCGGGTTAGGCCCAACCCCTTTTCCCCACCCTCCGCCCGGGCAATCATCGCCTTCAGCCAGGCCAGCGTCACGCGCAGCTCCCAAAGCTCAAAGTTCGCAAGGAACAACCCCGCCTGAGTCACCTGTAAATCCGTGGGTACCCGCATTGAAATCCCCGTCCCGCGTTCAAACTCCTCAAACACCGGCCGCGCCACAACCAAAGTGGCAGAGCCCTCGCGGCCCTTCACCGTGGCACATTCATTCACCGCCACCTCAGTCAGCATCTCCGCCCAAAACGCATCGAAATAAAGCACCTGATTCCCATCCCGTTTGCGCAGCTTTAGCGGAGTCAGAAAATTAGCCTTCCACCACTTCTGCGTGCGAGCCCACTCGCACACCCGCCAAATCTCCTCCGGCGTCCGCTCATCCAGGCGCATCAAATCGTCAAAGCAACGCGCCCAGGAAACACGCCACCCCTCCACCGGCCTTGCGCCTGCAGGAAGCGTCCCACGAAACCAATCCGCAAACTTCAGCCCGCGCTCCGATGGCCCGTCTGACACGCCGCCCCCTGATTCCTTCGCCTTAGCCATCCGCAGCCGCTTGGCCTCCAGCTCATCCGCCACAGCCTGAATCCCCACACTTACATCATCCGCGAAAGTTCCGCTCCCTGCCGTATCGGTCAAATCCGTCACAGCAATCTCCAGCGCCGTTATCATCACCTCATCCGAAATCGTTGGCTTCTTCCTGCTCATAAAAAAAGGAACTTCAAAAGCAACGCCACAACCCCCGACGCCGCCGCCACCAAAAGCAAATCGCCCAGGTATTCCAGCAACCCCTTTTCGTCTTCAGTCAGTTTCATAGTCGTTTGCTTGGCTCCCGATATTCCATCCCCACCGCCGCGAAAACATCCCGCTCGCTATGCACCGTGCGAATCACCTTGCCCGTGCGACGGCACTTAAAACCCGCGCTCGTAGTCGCCCACTTCAGCCCCTTCGCGATCGCCGCATTGCAAATCGCCGTATTCATTTCCTTCCCGCCCGTACGGCACACCAGCTGGTTCCACCAATTCTCCCGCGTCGCTGCAAAAAAATCCACCGGCAACCCCGACGCCACATGCACAGCCAGCCGAATCTCCTCACCCCACGTCACAGACCCATCGCACTTCAGCCGCTTTGCCAGCACCCCAGCTTGCACCAGGGAATCCAGCATCACATTGATAGCCGACGCCTCGCGCAGCTCGCCCAGGAGCGATTCCCGATCCTTCACCTTCAACACCTTGGAAATAAACAGAATCTCCAAATCCTTCACCGTAGCCTTCAGCCGCCGCACACTGCCCACCACGCGCATGCGCGGCTGTGCATCCCCTGGCAAAGTCACACACCACTCCCGCATCACACCCCCGAGCTGCTCCGCCACCGCCACCGCAAGCGCATGCGGCCGCCGCAATGTGGAATGGACATCCTGTCCGTTCTTCGCCCCCTCATCCGGCGAAAGCGGATCCTCCCAAGAATCCGGCATATAAAGTTGCCGCCGCGTCTCCGGCCTCCCGGCGCTCTGGTTTGTATCTGTGCCCATCTGTGCCATCTGTGGTTATTTGGAAAGCTCCCCCCACATCGCCGACCCCACCCAAATCAGCCCACGCACAAACATCAGCGTCATCACCGTATTCCCCACGACGATGAACCACATCCCCACCAAGCGCCACCGTCGCACCGCCCGGGCGCGTTGCGCCCGGGCAATGTCCGTATCCAGCGGCAACCAGGAAGCGACCCAAATCATTTCTCCGACACCACAGGTGCCTCCGGTTGCTTTTCCGCAGTCTCCGCGGCCGCCGTCCCAATCTTCACCACCAGCGGCTTCACCGTGATCGTCTCCGACTCCACGCGCCTCACCCCGAGCCGCAATAGGTCGCGATCCGTGAGCTTCTCCAGCGCCTCAAGATTGAGCGTGATTTCCAAGTTCAGGTAATGCCGTGCCGGCCCGAGCAGCCGATCCGACAAATGCTCCATGATTTCCCCCAGCGTCTCCTTTTGGAAAATCGCCGCCAGCCCTTCATTGTCCGCGTGGCCCTCCACAATCTTGCTCAGCGTCACGCGCTCATCAGCCACCGCCAGCGAGCTGGATGCACGCTTGGCAATCGCGCCATGCGGAGTGTTGATCGTCTTCTTGCCCGCAAACCATTCAGGATGCGCCTTCACCGCCTCAATCAGCGCCTCCTGAGTGGTAAGCTTCTGCGCGCTAGCAGCCCGGTAAGCCGTTCCATTCGCGCTCTCCGCGCTCACCATCTGCGCAACCTTGGCATTCACAGCCAGGTCAATCTTCTCCATCGTCTGCACAGCCGCCGTGTGATGCTCAAACGTCTCCAGGAATAGCACAAATGGATCCGTTGGTTTGACTGTCTCTTTTTGAATTACTTCGCTCATAATCGTCGTTTGTTTCGTTGGTTTTGGTTTTCTTCGTGTCTTCGTGCCTTCGTGGTTAGCCCTGCTTGATCGGCACCTCAGTCAGGATCCGGTGAATCAAGTCCACCGCCTGACCATCCCCGCGCCGCTTCGCATTGAGCTGCGCAGCCAGCGCCTCACACAGCGTCCGCATGCAGCGCGACGCCTCAGCGATCGTGCACTTCACCATCGCAATCCGGCCATCCCCGCGAACCTCGATCGAAGCCCGCCACTTTCCATCCCGCTGCTCAGTGAATACCGCCAGCTCCATCAAATCATCCGCAGTCAAATCCCGGTCCGTATTGTTGGATGGACATCCTGTCCGTCCGGTGTGCGCCCCGGCCTGCTCCGTGGCATCCGTCTTCATGGTGCCATCCTTTCCGCATTGGCCATGCGCACCGCGTGCAACCGTGGCTCCACAAGATCCTCCGCGAATCGCTGAATCACCGCAGCGCAATCCAACAACTCCGCCATGATGCGTTCCGGCGCGATGGTGCGCAAAAACACCTCCGTCTTCAGCTCCTCAAATTCCTCCCAAAGCACCGCCAGCGCTTCGTGATACGAGTTATACGGTTTCGGATGCAGCAGACGCGCCCGCTCCGTTGCCTTGTGCACCGCCTGGGCAAAAGTCACAGCGCACCTCCTTTCTTCGCATCATGCTCGCGAAGCGCCGCCGTGCCCTCAGCCGTTATTGCGTAGGTTGGCTCTGCCCCGGCGATGATACACCGCTCATGGTAGGCGCTCAGCTCCACATGATCGAACATCCCCCATTCTCCAGGAGCAATCACGGCCAGCCGCGCAGGCGTCGCCTGCGCCAACCTCCGCGCCACACTCCAGCAAACTTTCCAGCACCACTTTGAGTTGCCCGGTACCAGCACCGTCTCAAAATCCAGGCAATCCAACGTGCGAATGCGATTCAGCGGAGCAGAAAGGATCGTGATAATCACATCCCCCTCAGCGACCGCGCCCATTGCATAGCCGCCACGGGCACGGTCAATTTTCATCAGCCCCCGAGTCACAGGCTTGTGGAAATACTCATACGTCATGTCCCGGTCCTCGCAGGCCGAAACAATCCGAGGCATCCGATCCAATCCGCACGGCAACCCGGTATGCGAAGTCTCCCGTATGACTTCGCGGCGAAACGTTGGGGCGATGCCCTCCGCCTCCGCGAGCGCCCAGGCCACCGGGATTAAGGCGGGACAACACACCCACGGCTCTTCCCGCTCGTCGTCGTAGTAACCCTCAACAATTGACCCATCCTC
>JAYUWZ010000062.1:0-2152 GCA_043753265.1 Verrucomicrobiaceae bacterium | reverse complement strand
GAGCTCATCGGCCAAACCGGCGGGCCGCAGGAACTCGCTCTTTTGTATGAAGGCGTGATGGGCGATAAAGCGGAGGCGCGCTATGATGACGCCGTGGCACTTCGCAGCCTCACCGCCCTCGAATCGGCAGCCCGCCTTCGCGGCGTCAAACCAGCGACGAAGGTAGATGTTGATTCCCTCATTTCCGGACAATTGAAAGCGAAGAGCGGGGAGTTTGAATCCCGCTTCCATGACGGGAAACTGGCCTTGCGCGTGGCGGCCCTGCGATTCGCGGCAAATTTCCCGGATGAACTGATGCGCGGCGACAACGCCGCTCCCCGGCTGCTTTACGAATTGCGTATTCTCGTGGCAACCAACGACAAATCGGAAGTGCGCGATGCGTGCCTTCTGGCGTTTCGCAACACGAAAACCAAGCAGGCGTTCGACCAGTTGGAAGCCGTTTTCGGCATGGGCGTCCCAAAGGACGACCATGATCGCCGCGTGCGGCGCATCGCCGCCACGCTCGTCGCGATGGACGCGCGAAGGGGTATGCCGATCCTCTGGCAGTGGATTCCCAAGATCCAATCGGAAAGCGAACTCGCCAGCCTCTGGCGCGACCTAGTCTCCGAGCAGGGAGCCGCCGACCGAATCGCAGGCGCGCTGCCAAAAGACTTGTCCAAGCCGGCGATCCTCGCGGGTTTGCGAGTCTCCCGCGAACTCGGCAAGAAAGGCGAGAAACTCACCGCAGCGCTGACGCCCATGGCCGGCGAAGCCGCTGCGCCCGCCAATGCGCAGGATTTCATGTGGCTCGTGGACTTCACGAAGAAAAACGGCAACGCCGCCGAGGGAGAACTCATCTACCGCCGCGCCGCGCTCGCCTGCACCGTCTGCCACGCCATCGGCGGAGCGGGCGGCAAGGTCGGTCCAGACATGACGACCATCGGCGCCAGCGCTCCGCTCGACTATCTCGTAGAGAGCATCATGGTTCCAGGTGCCAAGGTGAAGGAAGGCTACCATGCCGTGGCACTCACACTGAAAGGCGGACGCGCCGCCAGCGGCGTGCTTGCGAGCGAGACCGAGCGCGACGTCATCCTCCGCGACGCCATCGGCACCGAGCAAACTATCGCCAAGGCTGACATCACCGGCAAAGAAAACATCGGCAGCCTCATGCCCGCAGGCCTTGCCGCCACGCTAAACGATCGCGAAAAAGCGAATCTCTTCGCCTTCCTCTCGCAGCTCGGCAAGCCCGGCCCGTTCGACGCCACCAAGGCCACCGTCGCCCGCACCTGGGACATCTTCCCGGGCAAGGACACCGAAAAAGTCGTCTCCAGCGCCGCAAACAGCGCAGGTTCAAAAGCTGCCGCGCGCTCCTTCACGCTCGTCGACGGACGCCTCCCCAAGGCCCAACTCGCCGAGACGCTGCAAATGGTTCCCGACGCAGGCGACACCATCCTCGCCGTCACCCGCTTCGCCACGGCAAACGGGGGCAAGTTCCGCCTGCAAATGCAAGGTGCCACCAAGGCCTGGCTCAACGGTGCCCCCCTCGCCATCGCCAGCGACCCGAACCCCGTCATCGATCTCCCTGCCGGCAACCACACCCTCGCCATCAAGCTCGACACCAAGTCCCTCCCCGAAACCCTCCGCGCCGAGTGCGCCGATGCCCGCTTCCTGAACGAGTAGGCAACCCGCCCCACAACCCAATCCGTTAAAAAGCAACGGCGCTAGCATTGCTCTCGCCGTGACGCCATTCTACACCCATGCACCAATGATCTCCAAGCTGCCACGATGGGTGTGGGCCAGTGCATGGGCCCTGGCCTTCGTCGCGGGGATGGTGAATGTCGTCGGCCTCCTCGGGTTCGAGCACCAGGCCATCACCCATCTCACCGGCACCACCTCCATGCTTGCCGCCGCGATTGCATCCTGGAACGGCTCCGCAGCACTCCACTTTGCCGCGGCCATCGGTTCCTTCCTCGCGGGCACCGTGCTCAGCGGATTCATCATTCAGGATAGCACCCTCCAGCTCGGCAGGCGCTACGGCGTGGCATTGATTATCGAGTCCGCGCTGCTCGGCCTCGCCGTACCCCTCCTCTCGCACGGGAGCGCCTTCGGCGTCTACTCCGCCTCCTGCGCCTGCGGCCTGCAAAACGCCATGGTCAGCACCTACAGCGGCGCG
>JAYUWZ010000061.1:0-4778 GCA_043753265.1 Verrucomicrobiaceae bacterium | reverse complement strand
CGGGCCAGCTTTCGAGGGGAATGCTGGCCCGCCCTCGTGGAGGAGGAATCCTTTAATGCCTACAAACTTACAACATTCGTGTTACTTGGCAATAACTTCTTCTGATTCTTTTGCATCAGGGAGGCCAATAAACTCCAGCAGCGTGGCACCTGCGGTGACTTCCACGGTGGATCCCACCTTGATGGTGCCCTTGAGCAGTTCCTCGGCGAGCGGATCCTCGAGGTATTTCTCCACCGCGCGGCGCATCGGACGCGCGCCGTAGGCGGGGTCGAAGCCTTTCTCGATCAGGAAGTCGCGAGCCTTTTCATCAAGAGTGACTGTGATGTTCCTCTGCTTCACGCGCTCGAGGAGCTTGGCCACCTCGAGGTCCACGATCTTCTGGAGATCAGGCTTGGTGAGCTGATGGAAGACGATGAGGTCGTCGAAGCGGTTGATGAACTCGGGCTTCAGCGCGCGCTTGGCCTCGCCCAGCACCTTCTCGCGCATTGCGTCGTAGCTGGCGTCTTCCTTGGCGGCTCCGAAGCCGAGCGTGCTCTTCTTGAGCTGCTCCGCACCGAGGTTCGTCGTGAGGATGATGATCGTGTTGCGGAAGTCGATCTTGCGGCCCATGGAGTCCGTGAGTTTGCCTTCCTCGAGCACTTGCAGGAGGATGTGCAGCACGTTGGGGTGCGCTTTTTCGATTTCGTCAAACAGCACGACGGAGTACGGGCGGCGGCGCACCTGCTCGGAGAGCTGGCCCCCCTCCTCGTGGCCGACGTAACCCGGAGGCGAGCCGATGAGGCGGGAGATGGTGTGCTCCTCGCGGTACTCCGACATGTCGATCTGAATGAGCGAGTCGCGCGAGCCAAACATGTATTCGGCCAGCGTCTGCGCCAGATACGTCTTACCCACGCCCGTGGGGCCGAGGAAGATGAACGAGCCAATCGGGCGGCGCGGATCCTTGAGGTCGGCACGCGAGCGGCGGAGCGCCTTGGAGATGGAAATCACGGCGACGTCCTGGCCGATCACCCGGCCACGCAGTTCAGCTTCCATGCGCAGGAGCTTCTCGGCATCGGCCTGCTCCATGCGGTGCAGCGGCACGCCGGTCCATTTGCTGATGACCACGCGCATGTCCTCCTCGGACACGACGACTTCCTTTTCCTCGCGCTTCTTTTCCCAGTCCTTGAGGATCTGGTCCCTGCGGTCCTTGGCCTGCTTCTCGGTGTCGCGGAGTGCGGCGGCTTTCTCGAAGTCCTGTGCCTTGATGGCAGCTTCCTTCTGTGCCTTGATGGAATCGATGTCCTTCTCCACGTCCTTGATATCCGGCGGGCGGGTCATGGAACTGATGCGGGCGCGGGCGCCGGCTTCGTCCATCACGTCGATCGCCTTGTCGGGCAGGAAGCGGCCAGTGAGGTAGCGGTCGCTCAGCTCGGCGGCTGCCTGCAGCGCCTCGTCCGTGATGCGCGCCTTGTGGTGCTGCTCGTACTTGTGGCGGATGCCCTTGAGGATGAGGATGGTGTCCTCCACGCTCGGGGCCTCGACCTTCACCTGCTGGAAGCGGCGCTCGAGAGCGGCATCCTTCTCGATGTATTTGCGATACTCGTTGAGCGTGGTCGCGCCGACGCACTGCAACTCGCCACGGCTGAGCGCGGGCTTGATGATGTTACTGGCGTCCATCGCACCCTCGGCGGAGCCAGCACCCACGATGGTGTGTAGCTCATCGATGAAAAGAATGACGTTCTTGGTGCGGCGGATTTCATCCATCACCGCCTTGATGCGCTCCTCGAACTGGCCGCGATATTTGGTGCCGGCGACCATGAGTGCGAGGTCGAGGGTGATCACGCGCTTGTCGCGCAGGAGATCGGGCACGTTGCCCGCGGAGATTTCCTGGGCCAGGCCCTCGACGATGGCAGTCTTACCCACACCAGCTTCGCCGATGAGCACCGGGTTGTTCTTGGTGCGGCGGCAGAGAATCTGGATGACGCGCTCGATTTCGCTGGCGCGCCCGATGACGGGATCCATCTCGCCCTTCTTTGCCATTTCCGTGAGGTCACGGCCAAAGGCGCGGAGTGCTGGAGTCTTGCCGTCCTTCTTGGAGCCGGAACCACCGCCGCTCGGCATATCGGGCGGTGCGTCCTGCTCGCCTTCCGGCGGGGCAAAGTTCGGGTCGAGTTCCTTGAGGATCTCGTTGCGGGTGCGCTCGATGTCGATTTCGAGATTCTTGAGCACACGGGCGGCCACTCCCTCGCCTTCGCGGAGCAGGCCGAGCAGGATGTGCTCGGTGCCTACGTAGGAGTGGTTCAGCGCCTTGGCTTCCTTGCCAGCGAGCGCGAGCACCTTCTTCACGCGTGGGGTGTAGGGGATGTTGCCGGTCATTTTTTGATCCGGCCCGCTACCGACCTGTTTCTCGACCTCCATGCGGACGGTCTCCAAATCGAGACCCATTTTTTGCAGTACGTTGACCGCAACGCCCTGTCCCAGCTTGATCAGGCCGAGCAACAAATGCTCAGTGCCCACGTAATTGTGATTGAAGCGATCCGCTTCCTTTCTGGCGAGTGCCAGCACTTGCTGCGCGCGTGGCGTGAAGTTATTCATCATGGTTACCTATGCAACCTCCGTGCCGTTTGCCAAGGTTCCCCGCACTACGCGTAGGCCTCAGCTACTGCAACAGGAGTGTGGTGATAACGTGGCGGGGTTTTCCCTCGCACGCAAGGTGCGACATTGCGACACGGTGAAATATTTTTGGCGCACCCGGGTGGGCGCTTGTGGCGCAGCTTGGCGACGTGAGAAGTGGAGAGGTAAGAAGTGGAGGAACCGTGTTTCACGAATACTCGCCCTTCGCTGAATCCTGTAAAATCCTGAAAATCTTGTAAATCCTGTCAAAAAGGACCGTGGACCTCTTCGACCTCGACCTGGGTTTTCAGCATTTGGAGGATTGAGAGGAGGGCCTCATCCGAACCATCGGCGCAGTTCAGTAATGATTGTCGCGGCGCAGGTGATGGTGGCCACGGTGATCATGAGGATGTAGATGGCGGTGGCCCATTCGGTTATGCGGGAGCGGCGGGAAGAGGCAAAATAGTGCCAGGCTGCGTAGCTGAATAGCAGACCCACGGAGGAGAGCAGGACGTTTCGTGCCGGGTTTTGGTCCAGCGGGAGGGCGAGGCAGACGGATATTGAGAGGCAGACTATCGACAGCGTATGGAGTTTGCGCTGGCTTGGGGTGGTGGTGCGACTGTTCATTCGCCAGGGAGAGAATAGAGGTTTTGGGGGAGTTGATCGAATGGAATTTGTCTCTGGGAGATGTTGTGAAATGCTACCGCCTCATGCCGTCCCGGGTATTATTTCATTAAAAGGCTGGGCATCGCGAGGCATGTGGAATGGGTGCGATATGAACGGGTGCGATTAACACGAAGGACCCAAAGGCATACCGATTAGGAACCAAGAAGTCAGGAACGCACGCTACGCCTGCCTTGGTTCCTGGTTTCCTGGCTTCCAAATTGAAACGGTGCTGGTCGGTCCGTGCCTCGCAGTTTCATGCCTCGCTTCAAGTATCCTTTACTGAGGCGTGACACCATTTTGACAACTCCTCCAGGTTTGCAGGCTTTGATGCGGGTATGAGCGGGAAGTCCATAGCGAAAACGGGGCTCGGCATTGCCGGGTGGCTGGCGTTTTTGCTTTTTGGAGGGCTCATTGTGCGGAACAGCGTGGGGTATTTTCACTCGCTCGATGCGATGCCTTTCCTCATGGAAAAGGAGGAGGTGTCGCAGCAGGGGGTGTGGCGCGTGTCACTGGTGCTCCATGTGGCTGCGGGGATTTTGTGCATGGCTGCGGCAGTGATGCAGTTTTTCCGGGGCATCACCCGGCGCTGGCCTGCGATGCACCGCTGGCTCGGGCGCACATACGCGTGGTCGGTCATCTGGGTGGTGTGCCCCACGGGATTCTACCTCGCGCTCTATGCGAAGGGCGGGCTGCCGGGGCAGACGGGGTTCATGGTGTTGGGGGTGATCACGCTTTTCACCACATGGCGCGGGGTGGCGGAAATGAAGGCGGGGCGGACGCGCCCGCATGTGCGCTGGATGATTCGCTCCTTCGCGATGGTGACCAGCGCCATCACCTTCCGGCTCTGCCACCTGGCCTTCTCATTCACCGACTGGGCCTACGAGACAAACTACCTCGCCTCCCTGTGGCTCAGCATCTTGGGCAATGGTGCCATCGGCGAATGCCTGGCCCGGATGATTCCTCTCAACGCAAAACAACAAACGACTGAAACACACCAACATGAAACGCACATCCACGATCCTCTGCTCGGCCGCGCTGGCAATCCTTAGCGCCACCACGCTCATCGCCGAGCGCCCCGCACCGGCCACTCCTGCGGAGGGCGGCAAAGAACCACAACAGGCTGTGGAATCAATAACCCCTGAGCGCAGGGCTGAGGCGACATTGGCCATCAACGCCAGTGTGCTCACCGTGCTGCAGGGGCCGCGCAGTCTTGACGATTTTGCCGACCATTTCAGCCGCCGGGTCGTGCCCCGCCAGACGCTCAATAACTACACGCTGAACTACACGGAATCGGCTCCCTCGGGCGTGGCGATGACGCAGGGCCGGCAGCCTTTTGAAGTGCGCCAGCCCGCGGCCTCGGCCAAGGCGAAGGAGACAGTATTTTTGTCTGGCTACTACGACGGGAACAGCAAGTCCGTGCAGCTCTACAACACCACGGCAAACTCGTATGTGGTGGCCGCCGAGCATCCCTTCATCAAGGCGCGACTGGCGAAGAAGTAGGGCGGTGAAGAGTAGCGGGG
>JAYUWZ010000060.1:0-2153 GCA_043753265.1 Verrucomicrobiaceae bacterium | reverse complement strand
GGGATTGGAAGGACTCCATGCGGACATCACCGGCAGCCTTCCGAAAATTTGCGGCCTGCTTTCCGAGCGTCTGGGGCACGACTTCAGCAGATACAAGCAGTCCACTGTGGTGCGGCGCATCCAGCGCCGCATGCAGATTCAGCGACTGGCCCAGGCGGCGACCTATCTCAACGCGCTCGAGAAGGATCCCAAGGAGATCGAGCAACTCTTCAAGGACCTGCTCATCAGCGTCACCGAGTTCTTCCGCGACAAGGAGGCATTCGAAACGCTCGCCCGACGGGTGATCCCAAAATTGGTTCAGGACGCCGCATCCACGGGCACCGTCCGAGTATGGGTCGCAGGGTGCGCCACGGGGCAGGAGCCTTACTCCATCGCCATCCTGCTCAAGGAATACATGGCGAGAAACCACGCGGAACTTCCGGTGAAGATTTTCGCCACGGACATCGACGATGATGCGCTGAATGCCGCCCGCTTGGGCATCTACGGGGAGGAGATTGCGGAGCAAATGTCATCCGAGCGTCTGGCTCGCTTTTTTCGCCGCCACGAAGGGGGATACCAAATCGCAAAGGAGATTCGCGAAATGTGCATCTT
This sequence comes from Verrucomicrobiaceae bacterium, assembly GCA_043753265.1. Taxonomy (GTDB): domain Bacteria; phylum Verrucomicrobiota; class Verrucomicrobiia; order Chthoniobacterales; family Chthoniobacteraceae; genus SXWH01. Next base: position 1,562 of record JAYUWZ010000060.1, on the reverse strand, counting down.
CTCCGCGCACAACGTCATCACGGACGCTCCTTTCTCGCGCATGCACCTCGTTACATGCCGCAATCTGCTCATCTATTTCGACTCCGAGTTGCAGAAGCGGGTCATCCCCATTTTCCACTACGCACTGAAGGCTGGCGGTCACCTCTTCCTCGGGTCCGCGGAAAGTCTCGGTTCGCACGCCGATTCATTCCGCCCTGTTGACAAACGCCTCCGCATTTTTCAGGCGCTGCCCGGTTCGGCGCCGCGTGCGGTGAGGCTGCCGCGGGTCGATGGTGGCCGCTCCAACCGCATCGTGTCGGACTCGGGCCTAAAGCTCCGCCTGTCCCGCGATCGCGATGCCAAAGAAACCCACGAGCGTGCGGTGCTCGACTGGTATGCCCCGCCCAGCGTGCTCATCGACGCCAATGGCGATGTGCTGCACTTTGTCCGCCGTACCGCACGCTACCTCGAGCCGCCGGTGGGAGCGCCCAGTCACAATCTCTTCGACATCATTCGCGACAGCCTGCGGTCCGCGCTCCGTGCCGCGCTGAACGAATGCCGTGCCCAGGGGCACGAAGCCGCTCGCGAGCACCTGGAGGTCGAAAACGACAATGAGGTGCAGCGCGTGTCCCTGCTGGTGCGTCCGCTGAAAGACGCCGAGAACACCGTGGAGCGCTTCGTGGTGATTTTTCGCGAAGAATGCTCTCCTCGTCCAAAGGACGCCCCCACCGCCTCCCCAACGGCGGGCGGCATACCCGACCAGGAAGCAGTGCAACAACTCGAGCGCGAACTGCGCGCTACAAAAGAGAGCCTGCAGTCTGCCATCGAAGAACTGGAAAACTCCAATGAGGAACTGAAGTCCTCGAATGAGGAACTCATCTCGATCAATGAGGAATACCAATCCGCAAACGAATCGCTCCAGACATCGAAGGAAGAACTCCAGTCCTTGAACGAGGAACTTGAGACGGTAAATGTGGAGCTTTCGAAGAAAGTGGACGAACTCGATCGCGCCAACGCGGATCTCCTCAATCTTTTCTCCTCCACTCCCATTGCCACGCTGTTTCTGGATCCGCAGCTCCGCATCAAAAAGTTTACCCCCGCCGCCACGGAGTGGTTCAGCCTTATCGATTCCGACATCGGCCGCTCGCTCCTCGACATCACGGCGAAGTTCGACCTCAAGCCATTGCTCGAGCAGGTCGAGTGCGTGAACCGTGGGGAGCAATCGGCCAGCGTGGAAATTCACAAGGCCGATGGAGGACGCTGGTTCCTGGGCCGCATCTACCGCTACCGCGCGAATGATGGCACGTTTGATGGCGTCATCGTCCACTTCATCGATATCACCGAATTGAAAACCACCGAGGCCGTGCTGCGCACCACCCTCGAGGAAAACAGCAAGCTGCACGAGATTGGCGTAGCCTTTGCCTCTGAGTTCGATGTCAATGCGCTGCTGCAGAAAATCACGGACGCGGCGACCTCCGTGACCCGTGCGCAGTTCGGCGCATTTTTCTACAATGCCCTCAATGAACAGGGCGAGTCCTACATGCTCTACACCATCTCCGGTGTGCCGCGCTCGGCATTTGAGA
>JAYUWZ010000059.1:0-4780 GCA_043753265.1 Verrucomicrobiaceae bacterium | reverse complement strand
GATGGCGCCGCTCGACGTGATGAGCTACCTGAATTCGAATCCAGTAGAGCTCTCGGATAAACCGTTCCTGCGCTCGGATTTTTACGCCAAGGCAGACTTCACCCAGGCCGCGCAAAAAGCGGCCGTGGAGGCTTACCTGGACCGCGCAGACGTGGACCCCAGGGCCAAAACCAAGCTCATCGACGCACTGGGACGCCCAGGGGTGTTTGTCTCCGACAACCTGCTCACAGCCCCTCCCGCCGAGGACATCCCCCCGGCACAGGTCGCGGCCGTGAAGCAGACGGTGGAAGGGTGGGTAAAATCAAATCGCTTTCCCTCCCTCACCACCCCTCTGCTAGGCGCCCAGGCGCGCCTGATGGAGGAGTAATGTTTTTTGCGACTACTCCATCCGCCGGGCCACGATAAAAGCGCGTCCCACTGCCGTTGGCTCGTATACGAAGGGCTCGAAGCCTGCGTCGAATAGGTACCGGCGCATCTCGGCGACAGAATAACACTTTCCCTCGGTGATGTTCATCAGCAGCGTGGAATATTCCGCGATATGGAGGGGGCCGGTTTTCTCGGCGTTGATGAATGCATCGTGCACCACGACCAAACCTCCGACAGGCAGCGCGGCGTGGGACTTTGCAATGAGACCGCGCACTGCGGCTTCATCCCAGTCGTGAAGCACATTGGACCACAGATGGACATCGTAGCCCGTGGGCAGCGCCTCCCCAAAGATGTCCCCTGCGATCACCTCCACGCGCGCAGTGCTTCCCTGTTTCTCGATGGATTGCCTCGCGATGCGGTCGACGGGTGGCTTTTCCAGCACGGTGCATTTCATGTGCGCGTGTTGGGCGGCGATGGCGCAGGCGTAAATGCCGCTGCCCCCCGCGATATCGAGAAGGCTGGTGTGCTCGGCAAGATTGAGTTTTTTGGCAAGCGCGGGCCCGAGCAGGATTCCACGGCAGTCCATCGCAGCGGTAAACTGCGCCGCAAAATCGTCCCGCTCCATCGCCTGCGCCCATGCCTGTGCGTCATAGCTGCCCCAATTCGCGGGCTTCCCGGTCTTGAGCACCGTGAGCATGTCGCGCGTCGAGGGCCGGTCTTTCATCGATGCGTAGTAGGGGGCGAGATTGAAGCGGGAGCCCGCCACGAGGTGCTCTCGTGCCCTGAGCGTGAGGTGGTAGACTCCCCCACTCTGCGTCACAAGTCCCTGCGCGGCAAAAAGCGTTAGCATCACATCCACGGGACGCGGGTGGATTTCGAAATGCATGCAGACCGCGCTGGGCGTCGCCGGATTGCCGGCAAGCCACGTAAAGAAATCGAGATGCGCAATTGCCACAGCCAGCAGATCCACGGCGGCAATGCCATCGCGATAGCGATAAAGCGGGAGAGGATCGGAGAGTGGCTCTTCAAGCAAGTGGTTCATTCCATCAGCGTCCGCTGCGAAGGCCATCGGGTTCAACTTTCAAATTGAGCGAAGGCCCGATTAACTCCTGCCAATGAAGATTGCGCTGGTTCATTACGCTTACGCCCCGGTGGTCGGTGGGGTGGAGCGTGTCATGGAGGAGCAGGCTCGCATCTTCCGGAAACACGGCCACGAGGTGACTGTGCTGTGCCAGCGCGGAGGAGGCGAGGAGAACAGGCACTTCATCCTGCTGCCTGGAGATGCCTCAGCGCTCTCTTTGAAAATGCGCGGGGTGTTGGCGGGGATGGACGTTGTTCTCGTCCACAACGTGATGACCATGCCCTTTCACGAAGGGCTCACCCTCGCGCTTGTCGCACTGGCTGCGGAGTTGCGGCACGTTCGATTTTTCGGGTGGGTACATGATGTCGCGGCACGCAATCCCGACCTCCCGGCACCGGAGTGGATTTGCAAGGCATACCCAGGCTTCGAGTATGTTGCTGTGTCCAGCCTCCGAAGCAGGCAATGGGCTGAAGTTTCCGGTCTCGAAAGCCGTGTCATTCCAAATGGCGTGGATGCAGCGCGAGTTTTGGGGTTGCCCGGCGCACTTGCGGAACTCGCAGAACGTCGTTCTCTGCTGGATGGCCGCATCCTGCTGCTCCATCCCACCCGGCTTTTGCGGCGCAAAAACGTGGAAACAAGCATCCGGGCGGCTGCAGAAATCGCCAAAAACCAGCCCGTAACCCTGCTCGTCACGGGCGCAGCCGACCCGCACAACCCGGCATCCGCTTCATACGCGGATTTTCTACGAGACGAATGCACCCGTCTGGATGCCGACGTGATTTTTATGGCAGATCACCTGTCTGTCGGAGACGCGGAACTGGCTGGTCTTTATCGCATGGCGGACGCCCTTATTTTCCCGAGCCGGCAGGAGGGCTTCGGCCTCCCGTTACTGGAGGCGGCATTGCACCGGCTGCCTGTCATTTGTTCAGACGTAGAGCCGCTTCCTGAGCTGGCAGGAGAAGAGGCCAGCTTCATTTCGCCGGATTGCCCCTCGGAAGCGGTTGCAAAAATCATCCAGGATCTGCTGCGGGGAAGCGCCCGGCAGAACCGCCTCCGGGTGCTCTCAGTGTTTACCTGGGAGTCCATTTATTCCACCCACCTCGCGCCATTACTTCAACGATTGTAGGGCTTGACGCACTTTCGGCTTGGCTGGCGCGTAGTCTTCGCCGACGTAGTGTGTTGTGAAATCCGCCTGTTTGCTCGCCGCCATAATGTTCCTGGGGATTGCGCCTGCCGTGCGCGCTGTCGTGGACGATGCGCACAGCTTCGCACTCGAAGCTGCGGCGCCCTACATGGAAAAGGGATTCGCCATGCGCGAAGAACACTGGTCTGGCACGAGCGCGACCAAGAAGCAAAACACCATCACCCACCAGCTGTTCAAGGGGAACGAATACTGGTTCTGGCTCGCATCCGATGTGGAGAAGGCCACGTTGAGTGTCCACATTTACGATTCCAAGGGGCAATTGGTCGACGCCGAGGCCTGGCAAAAAGGGAACATGGCCGGCGTCCGCGTAGAGCCCAAGGGCAGCGGAACCTATTACGTCGTCTTCACCATCGACTCCTCGCCCGAGAAACGCACTCCCTGGTCGATTGCGTACGGCTTCAAGAGTAAGTGAACCCGGTGCCCGAACTGGAGCGTGGCGAGGAGTGGAAACCGATGGCAATCCGTTCCGCAGCATGCCTTGTCTTCACGATCGCTGGATGGATGCTGGGGAGCCACTCCCTGCCCTCCAACATTGTTTTTGCATGCGCCTACATTGCGGGCGGATGGGATCTCACGCGCAAGGTCTGGGAGGGCTTGAAGGAAAAAGAATTTGGCACCGATTTTCTGATGTGGGTGGTGGCCCTCGGAGCAGCCGTAATCGGAGAAATGGCCGAGGGAGCGATCCTGATGTTCCTTTTCTCAGCGTCCGGCGCCATGGAGCGATTCGCCGCAGGTCGCACGGAACGCGAGATTTCCGCGCTACTCAACCGCGCCCCAAAAGTGGCCCGCCTGATCGACAATGGATCGGAGCGTGAGGTGCCCGTATCAGAGTTACAACCCGGCCAGCGCGTGCGGGTGACGGCCGGCGATCAGGTGCCAGTCGATCTGCTTTTGGACAAAGGCGAGAGCGAATGTGACGAGGCGATGCTTACCGGGGAATCCGTCCCGGTGCCCAAGACGATTGGAGACACCGCACTCGCGGGGACGATCAATCTTTCCGGGGTATTCGAAGGCAAGGTGCTGAGAGGCGCGGAGGATAGCGCGCTCCAGCGCATCATCCGCCTCATTGCCACGGCGCAGGAATTGAAGGCGCCCGCGCAACGCTTCACGGATCGCTTCGGCACAAAATACACCGTGCTCGTGCTTTCACTTTGCACGCTCGTATTTCTGGTCTGGTGGTCCGCTTTTGGTGCCCCGCCATTCGTTTCTGGCGAGCGGGAAAGCGCATTCTACCGGGCCATGACCCTGCTCGTGGTCATGTCGCCCTGTGCGCTCGTGCTTTCCGTCCCCTCGGCGATTTTGTCGGCAATCGCCTACGGTGCGCGCCACGGCGTGCTATTTCGGGGCGGTGCCGCGATTGAGAATCTTGCGGCTGTGACTGTGGTGGCGATGGACAAGACAGGGACGCTTACCGAGGGTAAATTGCAGGCCGCGAAAGTGGAAGTGATCAATGGCAGCGAAGAATCCGTGCTGCTCGTTGCCTGCAATTTCGCGCGCCTTTCGAATCACCCCCACTCCCGCGCCATCGCACGCCTCGCAGCGCAACGCGGCGTGGCCGACGAGGAGCCCACGGAAATGGGAAACGTGCCGGGCTCCGGTCTGCGCGGCAAATGGCGTGGCCAGCCCGCAGTGCTCGGAGCAAGGGAACTGATCCATGAGATTTTCCCGGATGTGCAACTCCCCCCACAGCCCGAGGGAGCCAGCGAAGTCTGGGTCGCAACCACTGGTGTGCTTGGCCGACTGATCCTGCGGGACCAGATCCGCGCAAGTGCCCGCGAACTCGTGGGGCGGCTCGAGGCGGATGGAATGCAGGTCGTGATGCTCACTGGCGACCGCACGGGAGCCGCCTCGCAAATGGCCGCCGAGGCAGGTGTGAAGGATGTGCGCAGCCAGCTTACCCCGGAAGACAAGGTCGCGGCGATTCAACAATTGAAACAAGGCGGTGCGCGCGTGGCAATGATCGGCGACGGCGTGAATGATGCCCCCTGCCTCGCCGCAGCGGACGTGGGTGTGGCAATGGGTGCACGGGGATCAGACGCCGCCATAGAGCAGGCCGAGTTGGTGCTGATGAATGACCGCCTCGAAAATTTCTTACTCGCCCGCGCCGTCAGTTGCAGAGCGCGGCGCAT
>JAYUWZ010000058.1:0-4782 GCA_043753265.1 Verrucomicrobiaceae bacterium | reverse complement strand
ATGACAAGGCACCCTGGCCCACCTCCGCGGACGGGCTCGGGCCGTCGCTCCAGCGAACGGTCTCCACCGTGTATGGCAATGATCCCGCGAACTGGTTTGCCTCGGGTCCGACTCCCGGCTCGGCAAATGTCGTGAACAACGCGCCGGTGGTCACGCTGCTCAGTCCTGCCAATGGGATATCCCTACCGGCCATTGCCACGATTGTCATCGAGGCCACGGCTACGGATAGCGACGGGACTATCGCGAAGGTCGAGTTTTTTAGTGGTGCCACAAAGCTGGGCGAGGATCTTACGCCGCCTTATCAATATGTGTGGGAGAATGTTCCTGGTGGGACTTATCCCATCACGGCCAAGGCGCGCGACAACCGGCTTGCCACGACGGTATCGGAGCCGGCGATTGTCACCGTCACCGCGCCGCCGCCGGGCAATGGCCCGGGGCTGCTCGCGCAGTATTACGACAGCATGGTGGACTTCAGCGCGCTGGGTGGAGCAACTCCCATCGTGACGCGCAATGATGGCCCCATCGGCTTTGATTGGGGTAATGGAGCACCGGATCCGAGCATGGGCGCGGATAGTTTCTCTGTCCGGTGGACGGGACAGGTCCAGCCACGACTGAGCGGCGAGTATGCCTTTTACACTTACTCGGACGATGGCGTCCGCCTGTGGGTGAATAATCAACTGCTGGTGGATAACTGGACGGATCACGGCCCCACGGAGAATGCGGGCACCATCACGCTTGTCGCGGGCCAGCTCTACGATATCCGCATGGAGTTTTTTGAAAACGGAGGAGGTGCAGTGGCCATGCTTTCATGGTCGGCACCGGGACTGAGCAAGGAACTGATTCCGCAAAGCCAGCTCTTCCCCGCGGGCGCGCCGCGTATCGCCAACCAGCCGCAGAGCCAGACGGTGTCCGTCGGTGGCACAGCGACCTTTGCCACGCTCGCGAGCGGCACGGGGCCGATCACTTATCAATGGTATCGTGGAACCACGCCGGTGGGCACCAACAGCCCGACCCTTTCCATTCCCAATGTCGGTGCAGCCGATGCCGGCAACTACCACGTGACGGCCACGAACACCCCTGGCACCGCCACGAGCTTTACGGTCGTGCTCACCGTGACCAATATCGACACAGATCAAGACGGCATCCCCGATGCCTGGGAGACGACGTATGGCCTGGACCCGGGCAGCATCGCCGATGGCGCGCTCGATAAGGACAAAGACGGACAATCGAACCTCGAAGAGTACCTTGCTGGGACTTCACCGATCGATCCAATGAATAGCTTCAAGGCCGAGGCGCGACGCGACGCGGGAGGAAATCCTGTGGTGCGCTTCAATGCGATGAGCGGAAAAACCTACACCGTGCAATGGCGCGTGGGCCTCACCAGCGGCTCATGGGCCAAGGTCGCGGACGTGCCCTCCGGCGCGGCTCGAACGGTGGACATCACGGACATGAGCGCGGGTGGTGTGGACTTCCGTGTCTACCGCGTGATCACGCCGGCGCAGCCTTAGCGGGCGGGCTTGCTGTATGACTCAATTTCCTTGGCGAACCATGCAGGGATATTCTCTGCATGGGCTTTCGTGAAGGCTGTTTCCGAGTCTGCACCAGAGATCACGAGGGACTCACCCTCAAATTTTACTCCGCAGATCCAACCGGCTTCCTCGGGCCGGTTCCGAAAGCGGATGGTGTCTGGCTCCTCGACTACGTACCATAGGCGCAGGATTTGGTGGCCTGCGCTATCCTCCATGTAGTCGAACGCCTGCGTGTGGGTGAAGTGGATGAAGGCTTGCGCTCCATCCCGGGTAAATTGCCAGGTCCCTATGAGGTCAATCGACTCGATCATGTGTTGGGCAGACTCTCCGAGATTCTGCCAGGAATCAACCACAGCGCCAGCACAGCAACGGACGTGTGTGGGACCTTAATATTGAGAGGTGTTGTTTTTCGATACACGCGCCGCGATGGGGTCGCACGCATTACAGGCATGAAGAAACTATTCACTGCGGAAGCCATCGCAAACGACGGCAGGTCTGGAAGCATCATTAATCCCGATGGCCTCTTAAACGTGCGACTGGGCAATCCGCTGGAGGCGGGGGCGGAGAATCGCGGTCCGAATCCGGAACTCCTTTTCGCGGGGGCCTATGCGGCCTGCTACCATGGGGCGCTTTTCAATGCGGCGAAACGCCTGAAAGTATCCGCGGAGGGCTCCACAGTGCGCGCTCTTGTGAGTTTGATTGAAGAGGACGAGGGCGGCTACCGGCTGGCGGTGGAGTTGCACGCGCGGATGCCCGACGTCGACGAGGGGCAGGCCCAGCGTGTGATGGAGGCTGCCCACGAAACTTGTCCTTATTCCAAGGCCCTGCGTGGCGACGCAGCGGTGACGCTGGTGGTGGATTCCGAGGCGGCGCAGTTGACGTAAATCAGGCGCATCATGCGAAGCTGAAGCTGCGCGGCACTTGTTATATAGGGACATTTCGCCTGAAGACTGCCCACTTTTCCAAACAAGCCTTGGTGGCCGTCGTGGCCAGTCAGAGTTTACCATGAAAGTGATCTCCTTCAACGTGTGGTCGGATGCCTCGCGCAGTGCTTCATGGCAGCGCCGCCGGGATCGCATGGCGGAGTTGCTGTCGCGTCCCGATGGAGACTTGCTCGGACTACAGGAGCCGTCGCTGGGGATGGTTCGGGACCTACAGGAACGGATGCCGGAGTATTCATGGGTGGGCCATGGCCGGGATGACGGCGGGGGGCTCGGAGAATTCACGCCGATCTTTTTTCGGAAAGACCGCTTTCGGGTGATAGAGTCCGCGAGTTTCTGGCTTTCCGCCGCCTGCGATGTTCCCGGCAGGGGCTGGGATGCCTACTGCTCGCGCGCACAGTGACATGGGCTCGATTCGAGGATGTGGGGCGGGGGAGGCAGTTTGTTTGTTTCAATACGCATCTCGATCATCTGGGGCGAAGAGCGCGCGTGCAAAGCGCCCTGTTGATACTTTTAAAAATCCAGGAGATTGGCGGCGCGGATCCCGTGGTGGTGACCGGAGATTTTAACTGTGGTGAATCATCCGCGCCTTATCGCACGCTGACGGGAAAGGTGCCTTTTGCGCCGAGCACTGAGGGCTCTGGAACCCTTCGCGACACGTTCTTTGAGAGCGAGCGGCCCGTGGAGGGTCCACGCAAGACTTACCGGGGCTGGATGTCGCTGTTCGGCATCGGCAGGATTGACTATGTGTTTGTGAAGAATGGATTTCGTGCAATCCGCCACGTCACCATGGATGATGACCGCCCGCCTGTCTCGGACCACCGGCCTGTGATGGCCGAGCTTGCCTACGCTGACGCCGCATTATGAAGACCCTTATTGCCTGCTATTTCGCCACGTGGCTGTTTATTCCGTGGATACTGCTTTCGGGAAAGCGCCCCGTTTCCACGCTGGCATGGATCTGGGCTGTGATGCTGTTTCCATTCGTTGGGCCGATTGCCTTTTTGCTCTTCGGCGTGGACCGCATCACGCGAGCCTACCGGAAGCAGCGCGGAGGTCATCGTGAAACATGCGAGATAGAGACCGTGCCACTGCCCAGCGACAAGCTCCGGCTCTTTCAAGGGCTGGCAAAGCTGAGCGAATTCCCGACCACGACGGTAAATGAGATTACGCTGCTTCCCAACGCCTCGACTTTTTACCCGGCGCTGCAGGAGGCGATTGAAAACGCCACGCACCATATCCACGTGATCTTCTTCATATGGGATTCCGATGAATATGGAGTCCGGTTTCGCGATTTGCTGGTCGCTGCCGTGCGCCGCGGTGTAGAGGTGCGGCTATTGCTGGATCGCATCGGCTCCCAGAATACCAAGGAGCAGTTCTTTCGTCCGCTCACGGATGCGGGTGGAAAGGTCGAATGGTTTCGCACGCTGAATCCACTGCGACGGCATTTCTCGCTCCATCTGCGGAACCATCGAAAGCTCCAGGTCATCGATGGCAAAATCGCCTTTGTGGGGGGGATGAACATCGGCAAGATGAATACGGGGGAGAACAAGAGTCTCGGCCACTGGCGTGATGTGCAGGTGAAGCTGGAGGGCCGCATTGTCTGCTCGCTACAGCGCGTATTTGCGGAGGATTGGTATTTTGCCTCGGAGGAGCGACTCGAGGGGGAAGTGTATTTTACGAAGGAGAGCGACACCCATAAGCATGCCGCGCAAATTCTCATCGGCGGTCCCGACCTGAATTGCGACTCGATGGCAGAAGCTTACCTCGCGGTGCTGGGGCACGCCACGCGCCGGGTATGGATTGCCACGGGATACTTTGCGCCGGATGAACGGCTACTTTCCGCACTGCGGCTCGCAGCCTTGCGTGGAGCCGATGTGCGGCTAGTGGTGACGCAGAAATCGGATCACCCGTACCTGGCGGCGATTGGCCAGTCTTACTACGATACGCTGCTGGCCGCAGGGGTGCGAATCTTTGAATATACCAAGGGAATCAACCACGCGAAGACGGTGCTGCTGGACGATGACCTGCTCGTGGTGGGGTCCTCGAATTGCGATGATCGCTCGATGCGGCTGAACTTCGAGCTTAGCGTGCTCATGCGCTCTGCAAAGGCGGCACAAAGCCTGCAGGATTGTTTCGAGGAGGATTTCCAGGTGAGCGAGGAGGTGGTGCTGGAGACGTTCCGCAAGCGATCGTGGAAGAAGAAGGTGGTGGAGGCGATCTTCCGTCCGCTTTCGCCGATGACGTGACGAATTACAAAGTGAACAGCCAAAACGCCAGAGGATGGAACTACGAAGGGCGCGAAGAACGCGAAG
>JAYUWZ010000057.1:0-2156 GCA_043753265.1 Verrucomicrobiaceae bacterium | reverse complement strand
TCACGCGTCCGCCTTTGGGGCCGATGGTGATCCGTTCATGGGCGAAAGCCGAGGCAGCAAAAGCGGCGACGGCAGTGATGATGGCTAGTGTCGTTTTCATGGTGTTGGTTTTGTGTGGTGTTAGTGCGCGGCTGGAGAATCCAGCCGGAGAGCTTTTTCAGCGGCCTTCCGGCCAAAGAGCCAGAAGACGGCGGGCGTCACTACGAGGTCGAGCAGCGTGCTGCTCACGAGTCCCCCGACAATGACGACCGCGACAGGGTGAAGAATTTCTTTACCGGGTTCATGCGCCGCGAGGAGCAACGGAATGAGCGCGATGCCAGCGGCGAAAGCGGTCATGAGTACGGGCACTAGCCGCTCCAGGGTGCCACGTGTGACCATCTCCCGCGTGAAGCCTTCCCCTTCGTGCCGCATCAGATGCAGGTAGTGCGATAGCATCATGATGCTATTTCGAGCGGCAACCCCCGCCACAGCGATAAATCCCACAAGCGTTGCAATGGAGATATTATTGATGAGCGACCACGTGAGTGCGAGCCCTCCCATGAGTGCGAGCGGAATGTTGAGCAGCACTTGAGCGGCCAGGGATGCACTGCGGAAGTAGCCATAAAGCAGGAACGCAATGACGACAAAAACCAGCGCCGAGAAAATGGCGATGCGCCGTGAGGCTTCCTGTTGTGCTTTGAACTCCCCTTCAAAACTGATGAAGTACCCCTGCGGAAGTTGAACCTTTTCGCGCACCTCGTTTTGCATCCGCAGAACCAGTGCCTCAAGGTCGCGCTCGCTCGTATTCGCGCCGATGACGATGCGCCGTTGCGTGTTTTCGCGGTTGATGACGTTCGGCCCACTTCCTTCGCGCACGTTCGCAATGAGCCTCAATGGAATCCGTCTCCCAGTCCCCGTTTCAATCAGCAACTCGTTGAGCTTTTCCGGTGCATCACGCATTTCGGGCGGAAGTCTCAAAAGAAGGTCAAGAGTACGCTGTCCGTCGCGAAGTTCGGTGAGCACTTTGCCGCCGAGTAGAGTGGAAAGCTGCTCATTCACGGCTCCCGGTTGCACGCTGTAGGCTTGGGCGCGGTCACGGTTTACTTCGATGCGCAGTTGTGGAATCGGCACCTGCTTTTCGAGGAAAACGTCGGTGAGGCCGGGAATGCTTTTGGCGATGCGCTCCACCTCCGCCCCTTTACTGCGCAATATATCAAGGTCCGGCCCGTATATCTTCACGGCGATTTTTGCCGAGACACCGCTAAGCATGTGCGCAAGCCGGTGGCCGATGGGCTGGCCGACATTCGTAAAGGTGCCGGGAACCGTTCCGAGCTTCTTGCGAATCTCCGCAAATACCTCCTGCCGGGGCCGTCCGCCTTCGTGAAACTCCACATCAAACTCATTCACGGATACCGGCATCACATGGTCATCGCGTTCGGCGCGACCCGCACGACGGCCCACGCTTTTGACTTCGGGAATCGCGAGCAGGAGCTTCACCCCCGCATCACCGATTTCATTACTTTGTCGGAGCGAGGTGCCCGGTGCGCTGGCGAAAGAAATCGTGGCACTGCCTTCGTTGAAGGCGGGCAGGAAGTCCTTACCCATCATCGGATACAGCATGAGCGCCGCAACGAGCAAAATGCCAGTGACGGCGAGCACGACGAACGGAGCGCCAAAAGCAGCGCGAAGGAATGTGTGCCGCACAATCCATTTCATGCCTCGAACAAAAAAGCCGTCGCCGTGTCCCTTACCCGGTTTCGGGTTGAGCAAGAACGAGCAGAGCACAGGAATGACGGTAAGCGACACCACGAACGAGGCACCCATGCTCACAATCGTCGCGATGGCGATGGGAGTAAAAAGACGGCCCTCCAAGCCTTCCAGCGCGAGCAGCGGAAGGAACACCATGATGATGAGCAGGGTCGCGTAGAGAATGCTGTTTCGCACCTCGCCCGATGCCGAAGCGATGACATCCAACTTCGGCTTGGGATTGGCGAGCGACGCGTTTTCCCGCAAACGGCGGAAGACATTCTCCACGTCCACAATTGCGTCATCCACAACCATGCCGATGGCAACCGCAAGACCCCCGAGAGTCATGGAGTTCACAGACACACCGAACCATTTGAAAACCAGCATCGCTGTGACGAAGGACAGAGGCATCGCTGTGAGCGTAATGAAGG
>JAYUWZ010000056.1:0-2161 GCA_043753265.1 Verrucomicrobiaceae bacterium | reverse complement strand
ATTCGTCATTCGTCATTCGTCATTCGTCATTCGTCATTCGTCATTTCGAAACACTCAGCCAACATCCACCCCATGTTCACTCTCCGATTCGCCTGCCTCTGCCTCTGCCTGTCGACCCTCCCCCTGCAAGCCGAGCCAGAGCCAGTGGACACCACCCCCAAGCTCGAAAACCTCACCAGCCAAATCAAGGCTAACGAAAAGGACGCCCAAGCCTACTCCAACCGCGGCTATACATTGGCGCTGCTGGGTCGGAAAGATGAGGCCCGTGCCGACCTAAAGAAGGCCGTGGAACTCAAAGACGACGCCCCCATGCACAACCGCGTGGGTTGGGCCTACTTCAATCTCGGCGACTACGCCGAAGCCGTGCGCTCCTTCGAGGCGTCCGTAAAAATCAGCAACCATCGCGCCCACTACGACTACTACTCTCTCGTACTCGGCTACTGGGGCGCGGGCAAAATGAAGCAGGCCATGGAGAACTATCAACTCGCAGTGGAACGCGATCCGCGCTTCGGCGAATACAAAACCCTCAACGAGCGCACCGCAGAATGGACCATCATGGAGCGCCGCGCCATCCACGAAGTCTACGTCCTCTGGAGCAAAACGTGGAAGTAGCTCCCCGACTCCTGCCTCCTGCCTCCTGGGCTTGGCGCTTCCTTCACCAACACCCCACTTTTCACTCGCCCCCGCCCCGACTTTCCACAAAGAGCACACGTCATTGATGAGCACACACCTTTCCGCACACGACCTGCATCGTTCCTTCAAGATGGGAAAGCGCAAGCTGGAGGTGCTGCGCGGCGTATCCATGGAGGCCGTGCCGGGTGAGGCCGTGTTTCTCTGCGGCGCAAGCGGCGCGGGCAAAAGCACACTGCTCTACACCCTCGCAGGCCTGGAGCGGCCTGAGGCGGGCGAGGTGCGCTTTGAGGGCACGAGCATCTACACACAGCCCGAGCCCGCGCTCGCAAAGCTGCGCAACACGGCCTTCGGCTTTGTTTTCCAAGCCTACCACCTTCTCCCGGAACTCACCGCCCTGGAAAATGTCATGCTCCCCGCAATGATCGCCGGCGACCGCAAGCGCGACGCTGCCGAGGCCGCCCTCGCACGCGTAGGACTCGGCGAGCGCCTCTCGCATCTGCCTGCGGAACTGAGCGGGGGCGAGCAACAGCGCGTGGCCATCGCCCGCGCACTCATCAATTCCCCACGCGTGCTCTTTGCCGACGAACCCACCGGGAATCTCGATAGCGAAACCGGCGAGACAATCATCAGCCTCCTGCTCGCCCTCGCCCGCGATGAAAAGCGCACGCTGCTCGTAGTGACCCACGACGCCGAACTCGCCAAGCGCGGCGACCGCCGCCTGATGATGAGGGACGGCAAGATATTGGAGTAGCCCGCAGCTTCCCGCGGATTTTCACTTCCCAAACTTGCCATGCGCGTCACTGAGTGGCAGGCTTGCCACCTTTCGACATGACTAAAGAATCACTCATCTACCTCGACGGCCAGCTTGTACCAGAAAGCGCTGCCAAGGTCTCCGTATTCGACCACGGTCTGCTTTACGGTGACGGGGTATTTGAGGGCATCCGCTTTTACAACGGTCGCGTGTTCCGCCTCGAGGAACACACCCGCCGCATTTTCGACAGCGCCAAGAGCATCCTGCTCAACATCCCGCTGACCCCCGAGGAGTTGATCAAGGCCACGGTTGAAACCGTGCGAGCCAATGGCCTGCGCGATGGCTATATCCGCACCGTGGTCACCCGCGGCACGGGCCCCATGGGCCTCTCGCCCTACAAGTGCCCCAAGGCGACAGTGTTCATCATTGCCGCGAGCATCCAGCTTTACCCCGAGAGCGCCTACGTCAACGGCCTCACAATGGCCACCGTGGCCACGCGCCGCCCGCGCCACGACATCCTGCCCCCGCAGGTGAAGTCGCTGAACTACCTCAACAACGTGCTCGCCAAGGTGGAGGCTATCCAGGCCGGTGCCGAGGAAGGCCTGATGCTCAACGACCAGGGCCTCGTGGCCGAGTGCACGGGTGACAACATTTTCGTGATCCGCGACGGCGCAGTCACCACGCCCCCGCTCTCGGCAGGTGCACTCGACGGCATCACCCGCGGAGTGGTGTTCGAAATCTGTGCCGAGCTGGGCATCCCGATTTCCGAGCGCGAAA
>JAYUWZ010000055.1:0-2164 GCA_043753265.1 Verrucomicrobiaceae bacterium | reverse complement strand
ATTATCGGCGACACCCATCGCCGATTTCCCCGATAACCAGCAGCGGAGGCGGGGCGCAGTTGTGTACAGAGCCCCAGCCGCGGCAATATCCGACTCGCACTCCCCCATCGCCGTTATCGCCGATAATTCCCAACCCCGCAGAAATTTCTGTGAGAATCCCCCACCCTGCATCTTCCCGAAGGTTTCAGGGTTGAAAGGTTCGGGGGCGATGCGCATGTTTCCGCAAGTGGCGCACTCCGGCGCCGCCCCAAAGAACATCAACTTCCCACCATTATGGCCCAGGCAATCATGGACCCTGAAGAGGTCCGCCGCTTTGCGAAGGAACTCAAGCGTTTCAACGACGACGTGCATGCACGGGCCGCCGCGCTCCAGTCGCGCTTTGCCTCACTCGGCAGCACATGGCAGGATCAGGAGGCGGAGAAATTCGCCGAGGAGTTCATTTCCACGATGAAGGTGCTGAAGAAATTCGTGGAAGTGTCGGAAAAACATACACCCTACCTGCTGCGGAAGGCGCAGCGCATTGAGGAGTATCTCGACCAACGCTAAAGACCATGGCGGACAAGGCAAAAATCACGTCACTCGACGCGCTCGAAAATTTCCGGGCCGCGCTGATCGTGTTTTTGACCAAGGCGCGCCGAAGCGTGGACGATGTGCGCGATGCCGTCCGCCGCACCCGCCAGTGGCTGAGTCACGACCAGAAGGCGCACTGGACCGCGCAACTCCAGATACGGCGGCGGAAGCTGGACCAGGCGGTGCAGGAACTTTTCAGCGCGCGGCTCTCCGAATTTGTGGACAAGACGCCCCGCCAGCAGGCCATGCGCAAGGCCAAGCTCGCCATGGAGGAGGCCGAGGACAAGATGCGCAACACGAAGAAGTGGAGCCAGAATTTCGACTCCATCTCCGACCCGCTTGCGAAGCGGCTGGAGAATCTGAGGCAGTTCATGGACGACGACCTCCCCAAGGCCATCCATTTTTTGGTGGAGGCGCATCGAACGCTGGAAGCCTACTCGGAGTCTCATATGTCGACCGCCCAGCCACCCGCCACCACCTCTGCCGATCCCGCCGCAGCCGGCGAGGCAGCCGTGGCACCCCACGCCCCGGAGGCACACCCATGAACATCTCCGCCAGCGCCAATAATCTGCACGAGGCCATGAAGCAGCTCTCCGCCGCCTGGCATCAGGCCCGGAATGACTGGCGCGATACCAAGGCCCTTGAATTTGAAGCACGTTATCTCGAACACCTGCCCAATGACGTCGCGCGTGCGGTGTCGGTGATGGAGGAGATAGACGTGCTGCTGAAGAAAGTGAGGAGCGACTGTGAGTAATAGCGTGGACCTGAGTGTAAACCGGAGCATCGAACTGCTCGCGCGCCTGCGCGACACCTCGGCGGAGTACGCCGCACGGGAGGACCAGCATGCGAAGGATTTCGCCGCACGGCGCCATGCCGCAAATCGCAAGCACCGCGACGAGACCGCCCGCGCGGAGGCCGCGTGGAATGCACGGATCTCGGACGCCGAGGCCGTCTTCGACAAGGAGGCCACGCGCATCCGCACCCGGCACGATGCGCGGAAGGCGCGCATCCAGCGCACCGTCGCAAAGCTCATGCGCAATGTACCCCAGCGCGCAAAGGATGCGAAGGGCAAATGGCTCGCCAAGCTCCAGATGAAGGAGATCAACGCCGAGCGCGACAAGGACGCGGGGCTGGCTGAGGTGGATAAAACGGCCAAGGTATTCGACGCCCGTCTTGCCCGCCGCAAGACGGAGATCGTGAGCCTCAACCACGGCGCGCGAAAGCTCTTCATCGGCTACGGTGCTTTCTCGCAGGTGCTCGACGAGGAACTGCGTGCCGAGCGCGAGACGCCCACCGGCAACCCGGCTGAGTTGCACATCGCGATGAAGGCCCAGATCATCGAGGCTGACAGCCTCCTCGCGGCTTTCCGGAAGTTTCCGCTGCCCAAGGTATTCGGAATCTTGCAATTGCCGCTCATCATTCCCCTGCTCCTGGGAGGTGGCGCGGCGATCGGAATCGCCCTGGGAAAGACCCCGCTCGCGTGGGGCATCGGTGGTGGCGTGGCCATCGCGCTGGTCGTGCTCGCCTTTGTCCTGCACGCCATGGGGAAAAAGCAGGCGCTGCCCTCCGTGCAGGCCTTTGCCGCTGCCCTGGC
>JAYUWZ010000054.1:0-4797 GCA_043753265.1 Verrucomicrobiaceae bacterium | reverse complement strand
GCAAAGCGAGGAGCATCTGGTAATCGAGACACCGCGCGCGGGCGAGTTTTCCATCGGCCAGACCCTGCATGCGCTTCCCAGGCACATCTGCCCCACGGTGGCGCTGCATGCCGAGGCGATCGTAATCGAGGGGGGACGCCATTCCGCGACGTGGCCTATCGCGGCGCGGGCGAGACGGTTATCGGTGTAATTTGGGAGGGTTGGCCGTTTTGCCAAGGGGGGTGAATAATCCGCTCGCGGATACGTCAAATTGGCCTATGCTTCTTCCTGTGAAAGCACTGTTTCTCGCTCTCGCCTTACCGGTCATTGGTTTTGCCGCAAGCAGCCTGCCCCGTGAACCCGGCGCTGTTTACCTGGAGGATCTATCCCTCAAACCCCTGAAACTTGCGACTACTGTCGACGCCAACGTTTCATCAAAATCCGTTGATGGGCGCTATCTGGGGACGATTCGAAAAGGAAGCCCCATCGAGTTGCTGGCTGTCACCGATACCTTGGTGCGCGTGCGCGGCCAGGCCCAGCAGGGCGGCATCTCGGGCTGGGTGGAGCTTCGTGCCATCACTCCGCTCAAGGCTGACTTTATCGACAGCCTCAAGCAAAACGCGAAGCGCAAGGCGGAGGTGGATGCGCTCATTGAAAAAGGCGAAGTGGCCTTGAATATGACGCCGGAGGAGGTTGGCGCATCGCTGGGCAAAGCGCAAAAGAAGACGTCCAAGCTCGACGCCGGGGGGCGCAAGGACACGTGGGAATTTGTGCGCTACGCGCGGGTCCCGCAGGAGACCACGGGCTACGACCGGAACGGGCGTCTCGTGACCACAACTGTCTATGTGAAGGTTCCGGCTGGGAAGCTGACCGTGAATTTTGAGAACAGCCTCGTAACAGCGCTGGAGCAGAGCGAGGGGACGACTGACGTACAAGTAGCGCCGCGGATCATAGCGGCTCCGATCGTGGTGGCATACTAACGCGCAGCGTTGTTGCGCGAAGCGCCCTTACACATGAGCATCGAAGACTTTCAAGCCGCCGTATCCTGTTTTGCCGCACTGAACCATATCGACAGGGACACTGCCGCCAAACTGATGAGCGAGATAGGCGACACCCCAATGATGAATACGGCGGTCACCCATGTGATCGCCGGGGGGCGCGAATGGCTCTGGCCTCAAGACGATAGCGAGGACAGCGAGGCAGAGGAGTCATAAGCCAAGCTGCGATCCTTCGCCGCAGTGACTATTTTAAAAGGTCACACAGGCTCCACCACGATCCCCATTCCATCAGCGGATACGATCCGAATAGGGGTACCCTTTTCGATATAGCCACCGCTGCTGACGACATCGAACACCTCGTCGCCGATGATGGCCTTGCCTGCGGGTCGGAGTGTGGTGGTCGCAGTCCCGGTATCGCCGGCCTTCGCGGTTACATTCACCACAGGCACGGTCACGCCGACTCCAGCGCCGACGGCATCGCCCAGCACGAGTCGATTGTAAATTGAAGTCTTCGGCAGCACTTTCGCCAGGAAGGCAATGCCAACGCCCATGCCTGCCAGGCCGAGGATGAGGTTGAAGATGGGGCGCTCCAACTGGGCGCTGCTGGGCATGGCCCAGCCGCCATTCTCCGTGGGCCACTGATCGACCATGGCCCAAACCAGCGCCCCGAGCATCAGGAGCACTCCAACGAGGCCCGCAATCAGGGTTCCCGAGAACACAAAAATTTCCAAAAGCACGAGCACCAGCCCGAGCACAAACACCACCACAGACTCCATGCCGGCGAGGCCCGCGATGAGGTGGCCCCAAAAATAGAGGGCAAAGCAGATGATGGCCCCTATGCCCGGCAGGCCAAAGCCAGGCATTTTGATTTCCGTGTATCCCAGCAGGAGACCGGCTCCCAGCAGCAGGGGGGCGAGATTGGTGATCCAGTGCGCGAAGCTCTCGAAGCCGGATGGCTCCAATCGTTTTACGGCACCTTTTAGCCCCGCGGCGCGGATGACACCCTCAATGTCGTCCGCGATCCCGGCGGCGAGCAGAGGTTTGCCGCCATAGAGTTTCACAGCGTCCTGCGCATTAAGGCTCAGCAGCTTCGCGCTCGAATCGATGACCACGCCATCACGCACCACTTCGCTCTCAACTCGCACGAATGCTTCAGCGACATCCTCCGCATGGCCTTTGGCTTTGGCAGTTCCACGAGCCTTGGCCTCCACCACGCTGGTGGATTTCTCTTTCATAGTTTTGTTCAAATCCTCACCCCCTCCACTAACCACCGCGCTGGCTCCAATCACCGCGCCGGGATGCATGTAAATCTGGTCGGTGGCCAGTGAGATTAGTGAGCCTGCGGAAAGGGCGTTCTTATTCACAAAAGCAATCGTGGGAATGCGCGACGCGAGCAGCGCATCCATCTCGTTCATGGCGGAAAGTACGAGGCCACCGGGCGTGTCGATGTCGAGGATGATGGCGCTGGCATTGGCGCGCTGCGCTTCCTTCAGGGCGCGGCGGAGGAAATAAAACTGCGGCTCGTTCACCGTGTCCTGAATGGGAATCACAAATATGGGGCCCACCGCTTCATCAACGAGTTGTCGGGGCAGGGGATTGGACGCCGCCGCACCAATGGCCAGGCTGGAGGATGTGGTTACTTTGTGCCCGGCGAGCTGCGCTGCGGCGACCGCAGTGTCGGCGAGAGCCGTGGCAAGCAGGGTGTGTCCGTAGTGGCGCGTAACCGCCTCATTGGCATTTAGAGAAAGCAGCGTCGATGGTCCATTGATTACCTTGTCCCCGCGCTTCACCTCCGCCTCCAGCCGGACAAACGCCTCGGCGACATCCTCCGGGTGGCCGTTGGCCTTGGCTGCTTCCCGCGCCATTGCCACCACTAAATCTATCGTTTTGTCGCCCGTCTCTCCCAGATTTTGTGCGGCACCGTCCACCTCCGCGCCGATCACGGCAGAGGGGTGCATGTAAATTTTCTTTGCAGCCAGTGCGACGAGAGAGGCCGCAGACATGGCCTTGCCGCTGACAAATGCTACTGTGGGAATGCGCGTAGCGAGCAGTGCGTCGATCTCTGTCTTCGCTGCTGAGACCACGCCGCCAGCGGAGTCAATCTCCACCACGATGACCGCTGCATTGTCCGCCTCGGCCTTTGCGATGGCCTGCTTGAAGGCGGTCGCCTGCCCTTCATCGATCGTTCCTTTCAAGGGAATGACCGCCACTCCACCTGCGGCGGCCGCGGCAGGCGATGGCGAAGCTTTCTCGATGTCCTGTGCGGGCAGACCGCTGCCACCAAGGAGCACGAGCAATAACGAAATGAATAGGGACAACCGCTTTTTCATGCAGGCTAACAATTTGATGCGTGCGGGCCAGTCCTCAAGGGAAAACGGGGAAAACCGCAAAACATTGCTGGGTGGTTGCCGTACTGCCCTTTCGGTGTTAGGGTATCTCCGTGTTCAACCGAGTCTCCCGATTGTTCGCTTTGGTGGCGGCGCTGTTTCTTGCAGCGTGCGCCAAGGATCGAGTCCACAAAATGGTCGTGAGTGTCCCCGACCAGAAAATGGCGCTGTACAAACGAGGCAAGCTCATGGACGTTTACGACATCAGCACTTCGCGCTTTTGCCTGAGCTGTCGCCCCGGCACCAACGGCACGCCCCTCGGCAAGCACGAGATCGCCAAGAAGATTGGCGCCGGGCAGCCGTCGGGCATGAAATTCAAGAGCCGTCGGCCGACCGGGGAGATTGTGCCCGTGAATGCGCCAGGGCGGGATCCCATCGTGACACGCATTCTTTGGCTCAAGGGGTTGGAGTCGCACAATCGCACCTCCTTTTCCCGCACGATTTACATTCACGGAACTCCCGAGGAAAACAAGATTGGCACGCCCGCAAGCTATGGGTGTGTGCGGATGCGTTCGCGCGACATCCTGGATCTCTATACCACGGTGGGGACAGGGGCCGAGGTGAACATCGTGAACGCCCCGCTCGATTTGCCGAAGCCGGAAGTGCCCACTGCCACCATTGCCGCAATGGCCACTCCACCGGCGGCACAGGTCGCGCATACCAAGAAGGGGGAGCCTGCGCCGGCGCAGGTCGCGCAGCCCAAGCGGATGTAGCGCAAAGTAGGCGAGGTTTTCAACCTCGCTGGAGGCGGCAACGAGAAGCCATGCACTTCGGCCCTTCCGTTCATCCCCATCCGCACGAGGTAGGAAATTACGCCTTTTACCGCGAAATATCTTCCTGACAGAGGGTCTTGAAACCGCTGCCGTGGAGGACGTGCAGGGCGCATTCGTTGTCCTCGACGTGCAGTGCGAGGGCGGCGTGGCCGTGGGGGCGGGTGAGCAGGGCGTAGCTGCCGAAAATATTCACCTCTGCCGCGAGTAGGGCGGCGAGCATGTCCCCAAGCTGGGTGGCTTCACGGAGCTCGACCACGAGCAGCGAGCAGGTGGAGTAGGGGATGCTGTTCAGATGGAACACCCCCTCCACACTCTCGGGATCGCTCACCACGACTCGGACAATGGCGGTGTCGGCGCTCGCCTCAATGGTGGTGGCGAGGACGTGAACGTGATGCTCGTTGAGCAGTTTCACAACATTGAGAAATGCGCCCACCTTGTTTGGCAGGAAGATGCTAAACTGGGTTACGCGCTCGTCGCCTGGTTTGGAAGGGCTCTCGGAGCGCTTCGCGTTCGGTGGCTTTGCTGGCATGGCTTATTTGAAGGAATACACGAGTGCGAACGCGGAGGGCTGGCCCTCGAGCAACTCCACTTTCACATAGTAAGGGCCGCTGGCGGTCGGTGAGAATCCAGCGGTGGCGCGCGCGCCATCTTTCATCACGT
>JAYUWZ010000053.1:0-10047 GCA_043753265.1 Verrucomicrobiaceae bacterium | reverse complement strand
CTGCGGGGGCGGGCAGCGGTGTCTTCGAGGTGGAGGCGAAGCGTTCATCGTACAGCACCTGCATGACGTGGCGGCTGTTGGTGCAGACGAATTTGCGGCCCGTGTCGTCAAAGGTCAGTCCCCACTGGCCGCCACCGCTCTCGGGGCGCAAATCCATGAGACGCGGGTCGAAGGAAAAATCGCGACCGCGCAGTTCCACCTTGGGCGAGCCGTGGCGGGCGAAGTTGTCCACGCGGCTCGCGTTGCCGCCGAGCGCGCCATGGATGCGCTGATCCGGCCCCCACTGAAGCGAGTTGGGCAGCGCCTGGACGTTGAGCTTTTCGGCGAGATTGCCAAAGCCCGTGAAGACAAAGGCGTGAACATCCGCGCGGTGGTCGCCATCGGTGTCCTTGAAATAAAAGAGATCGGGGGAGGCGGCGACGAAGATGCCGCCATCCCAGCACGTCACAGCAGTGGGCCAGGGCAGGCCCTCGGCGAAGACGTGGGCCTTGTCAAAGCGGCCATCGCCATCGGTGTCCTCGAGCAGTTTCACGCGGCCCAGCTTTTCGTCGCGGTGCTCGGAGTAATCGCGCATCTCCACGACGAAGAGGCGCCCGCGCTCGTCGAATGCCATGGCGACCGGGCTCACCACGAGAGGCTCGGAGGCCATGAGTTCCAGATGGAAGCCGGGGCGCAGGACGGTTTTGGCCTGGACTTCGTCGGGCGAGGGGACTGGAAGACTGGGGAGGGAATCCACCTCGGGAAGCGTGGCAATGAGTGCCAGGGAGAGGAGCCAGAGCATGTGAGAGTGTGGGCATGGTGGGCGGGGCTTGCAAGCGGTGGGGTGGGTGGGAGACGTGAGACGTTGAGAGGTGGAAAAGTGAGATGGATGGAGGTCTCCAGGGCGCTTCGAGCTTTTATTTTGGGTGGTGGTGGATCATCTTTTGATATGCGTTTGATTTCCCGCCGTGAGTTTCTCCTGGCCAGCGCTTCCGCAGTCGTGGCGGCGCATGCCGCGGAGCCGGAGCCGATCATCGATATCCACCAGCACGTGGATTATTCCGGGCGGACGGATGAGCAACTGATCGCGCACCAGCGCAAGATGGGTGTGACGCACACGGTGCTGCTGCCGGCGGGGCGTTTCTTTGGGCTGGAGGCGATGTGCGGCGGGAATGACCGGGTGATGGCGGTGTCGCGCGGACTGCCAGGTGAGTATTCCTTTTTTGCAAATGAAGTGCCCTACCTGAGCGACGCGCGTCCGGAGCTGGAGAAAACCTTGCGCGCGGGCGGCATAGGCATCGGGGAGCAGAAGTTCATGGTGGATGCGGATTCGCGCGCGGTGGCATTTGTGGCGGAGATCGCGCAGGAGTTTTGCGTGCCGGTGCTGCTGCATTTCCAGTTCGGGCGCTACAACACGGGCTTCGAGAAGTTCCCGGCGATCCTGAAAAAATTTCCCAAGGTGAACTTCATCGGCCACGCGCAGACCTTCTGGGCAAACATCGACGCCAAGGCGGACCAAAAGGTGTTGTATCCCAGAGGACCCGTGACTCCGGGCGGGCTCACGGATCAATACCTGTCGGACTTTCCAAATCTATTCGCCGACATGAGCGCAGGGTCGGGGTTGGGCGCGCTGCTGCGCGACGAGGACCATGCGCAGGCTTTCATTGCGCGGCACCAAGACAAGCTCATGTTTGGCAGCGACTGCAACGATGCGTTCGGTGAGGGAGAGAAGTGCAGCGGGTCGCAAATGATTGCGGCCATCCGCAGATTCTCGGGGAACAAAACAGTGGAGCGAAAACTCCTTTTTGGCAATGCGAAGCGGGTAATGAGATTGAAGTAATCATTTTGCTACAGCAGTGGTTTCGGATTCGCTGAGTTTTTCTGTTACTTTTCCATGCGATACAGGTGCGTCTTGGTGCGGAGGATCATGGAGTTTTTGTAGACGGCGGGGCTGGCCATGAAGCCGGATTCGAGGCGGTTCTTTGCGATGAGTTTAAAGGTGTCTGAGGCCTCGATCACGTAGCTGTCCTTCCAGCTATCGAAGAAGTAAATGCGGCCATCGGCGGCAAGAGGGCTGGCGGCGAAGTCGGGGCCGATGCGCTCCTGCCAGAGGATGTTGCCATCGACGGTATTCAGGCAGGTGCCGATGCCGCCGCTGGTGACCATGAAGAGGCGGTCGCCCACAAGCACGGGGGTGGATTCCGCGGGTCCGCCCTTCTTTTGCTTCCAAGTGACGTGCGTCTCGGTGATGTCGCCGGTGGCGGCAGGATCGAGCTTTACAGCCCAGACCTCGGGCTTGCCGAAGCCGGTGCAAATGTAGGTCTGCTTGGCGTCGGAGACGGGGAGTGGAACATTGGAAAAGCCGGGGGTTTTTACGAACCACAGTTCTTTGCCAGTCGCGGGATCCTGCGCGAAGAGGCGCTCCGCAGCCATTGTGAGGGCGACGGGTTTGCCTCCGATGTCCGCGATAACCGGGGTGCCGTAGGCCTTGTGCATGTCGCCGGGTTTCTTTGCGAGATCAGCCTTGGAGCTGCGGTCGTGCTTCCACACAAGCTTGCCGTCTTTCTTGCTGAGCGCGGCGCTAAACTGGATGTCATCCGAGCCGTCGCATGCGAAGAGGAGGAGGTCGCCATGGCCAGCCACACTTCCGCCAGCGCCGTTTTGCTGGTCCCACTTCAGCTCTTCATTGGTCCAGATTTTCTTGCCCGTTTTGGTATCGATGCATGCGCTGCCCATCGCTCCAAAAGTCACGTAGAGGCGGTCGCCCTCGAGGAGCGGGGTGGGGGAGGCGTAGCTGTTGCGCTTGTGCTTATCCACAGGCTTCTCGACTTTGAAGACCTCGGTGTCCCAGAGGATTTTGCCATCCGCATAGTCGATGCACAGGGCGCGAAGGGATTTGCCTTCCTCGATTGCGGTGGTGCAGAAGATTCGTTCGGATGCCACTACAGGGGACGACCAGCCCTCGCCGGGGAGTGCGGTCTTCCAGCGCGCTCCAGATTTGTCACTCCACTCCACGGGGAGATTGCGCTGGCCCACGAGGTTGTTGCCCGTGGGGCCGAGAAATCGTGGCCATTCATCGGTGGCAGAGGCGCAGAGCGTGAGTGCGGTGAGCAGGGCGAGTGTCTTCATGGCGTGCTTCTCACTATCCGCGAGCGGGCGTGAGCACAGTCGAAAGATTCGTGTTTTTGGAAATTGTCACCATGCAAGGTGGGCGCTAAAGGTGAGGGCCTATGAACATCACCAAATTCCTCCTCGCGGGCGTGTTCGCCCTCGTGGCCTCCGTCGGGATCGCTGAAGAAAAAAAGCAAACCTGCTGTGAGAAGGCGAAAGCCGCCGGCAAGGAATGCGACCACAAGTGCTGTGTCGCAGCGAAAGCCGAAAGCAAGGTGTGCGAGAAGTGCAACCCCAAGAAGGAAGAAGCCAAATAGGCGCTTCCCACCGGTAACCAAGACAGGCCAGCCTCTCGCGAGGCTGGCCTGTTTTTTTGAGTGGTGATCGGGGACAAACGTCCAACGCTCAACATCGAACGCCCAATGGCGCAAGCGACGTCCGGGAGCCTTCAGGTAATCACAACGACTCCGTCTTCACATTCGATGTTCATCCGTGGCTTGCCCATTAAATGTTGGGCGTTGAGCGTTGGATGTTGGACGTTTCTACGAGTGCTTGCACTCGACCCACTTGCCGGAGCGGGCGGATTCCAGCACGGCGTCGCAGACATACTGGGTCTCGAGCGCCTCGCGGAAGGTGGGGCTGCAGGGCTTGCCCTCGCCCACGGCGGTGATGAAGTCCGCAACCTGGTGCGTGAAGGTTTCGGCGTAGCCGATTTGGAGGCCGGGCACCCACCAGTTTTTCATGTAAGGCTGGTCGCCATCCGTGACGTGGATGCTGCGCCATCCGCGCACGATGCCCTCGTCCTTGTAGTCGAAGTATTGCAGACGGTGCAGGTCGTGGAGATCCCAGCGGATGCTGGCGTTTTCGCCGTTGATCTCAAGCGTGTAGAGTGCCTTGTGGCCGCGGGCGTAGCGGGTGCTCTCGAAGAGCGCGAGCGAGCCGTTTGCGAAGTGGCCCATGAATGTGCAGGCGTCGTCAATCGTCACTTTCTGCACCTGTCCGGTGGCGGTGTGCGTGCGCTCCTTGATGAAGGTTTCCGTCATCGCGCTGACGTCGGCGATGGGGCCGTTGAGCCATAGCGCGGTATCGATGCAATGGGCGAGAAGGTCACCCGTCACGCCGCTTCCGGCGGCTGCTGCGTCCAGGCGCCAGAGACCGGCGCCGCCTTGGGGGAGGTCGGCGGAGATGGTCCAGTCCTGCAGGAAGTTTGCGCGGTAGTGGAAAATTTTTCCGAGCTTGCCGGAGTCGATGATCTGCTTGGCAAGCGACACTGCGGGTACGCGGCGATAGTTGTACCATACGGTGTTTGGCACACCTGCCTCCTCGATCACTTTCACCATTTCCTCGCCCTGCGGGCCGTTCAGCGAGAGCGGTTTTTCGCAGAGCACCATCTTGCCCGCGCGAGCGGCGGCCATGGCGATTTCGGCGTGGCTGTCGTTGGGCGTGCAGATGTCGATGGCGTCGATGTCCTTGCGGGCGATGAGCGCCTTCCAGTCGGTCTCGATGCTTTCGACGCCCCAGTTGTCTGCATAGGCCTTGGCCTTGGCGGCATCGCGACCGCACACGGCCTTGAGGACGGGCTTGAGTGGGAGGTTAAAAAAGTTGGCAGCGTTGTGATAGGCGTTGGCGTGGGTGCGCCCCATGAAGCCGTAGCCGACGATGCCGATATTCAGTGTTTTCTTGTTGCTCATAGAGGTATGGGTAATTCGGAAAGGGCGCGCAGTGGAGCAAGGCCAGAGGCAACGTGCGAGGGGAAAGTGAGGGGTTTTCGAAACGTGAATGCGTTACAGTTGTCACGGGAACGTCGCGTGCAAAAAGCGGAGGGTTTGGGCAAGGTTTGGGACATGAACACGAACACAATGCCGACCCCCGGAACGTTGGCAGAGCGCCCTTGGTGGGCTGTGAGGGTGCCGTTGCTGGCGATCCTGATCCTGTTGCTGGCCATCCTTATTGGGATGTTTGCGCCGACGCCGCTCAATGAGTGGGTGTTTGGCGGGGAGCCTGTGCGATTCATGTAAAGAAAACGCCCAACATCCAACATCCAACGCTCAACGTCCAATGGCGCAAGCGTGGAACGGAGGTTTGGTGCAGGTAGTCCCGCCTAGGCGGAATGAACCGCGGTGTTTTGCGGAGACGCTCGGAATAATTTAGAATGCTGCCTTGGTCTTTGAAACGTTCCTTCCGCCTAAAAGCGGGACTACGTATGGCGCATTGCCGATTTTTCACTACACGATCAGCATGCAGTCGCCGTAGCTGTAGAAGCGGTAGCTTTTTTGCACCGCCTCTGCGTAGGCCTGCGTGACGAATTCGCGGCCTGCGAATGCGCTTACGAGCATGAGCAGCGTGCTTTTGGGGAGGTGAAAATTGGTGA
This sequence comes from Verrucomicrobiaceae bacterium, assembly GCA_043753265.1. Classification (GTDB taxonomy): domain Bacteria; phylum Verrucomicrobiota; class Verrucomicrobiia; order Chthoniobacterales; family Chthoniobacteraceae; genus SXWH01. The sequence continues at coordinate 4,586 of JAYUWZ010000053.1, read as the reverse complement.
GCAGGGCGTCCACTGCTTTTGGCCGATAGGGGGGATGGATGAAGATATCCGTTGTTCCTGAGCAGGCTTGGAGTGGGCGTCCGAGGGACTCCAGCACGCGTGCGGAGGTGGTGCCGACTGCCAGCACACGACCTGGACTGTGCACTGCATTTATTGCGGCTGCGGTGGCTTCGCTCACCACATACCGTTCGTGGTGCATGCGGTGCTGGGTAATATCGTCCACTTGAACGGGCCGAAATGTGCCCACACCTACGTGGAGCGTGAGGAATGCGTGGTTGAGCCCATAAAGGATCTCGGGGGTAAAATGGAGGCCTGCGGTGGGTGCGGCGATCGCTCCTGATTCACGGGCAAAGACCGTCTGGTAGCGTTCGTTGTCGGACGCCTCTGGGCGGCGCTCGAAGTAGGGAGGGAGGGGGAGTTCACCGTGGGCTTGCAGGTCCACGGGGCCATCGAACGCAACCACGCGCTCGCCGTCGGGCTCAATGGCTATCACCTTTCCAGCGACTCCACCGATGGATGTCTGCGCACCGGGCCGCATGCGGCGGCCTGGTTTCACGAGGCAGCGCCAGACTTGGGCTGCGCCCTGCAGTTCAGCTTGGGCAGGAGCTGCGATTTGCTCGAGGAAGAGAAACTCTACCTTCGCATCATCGCTAAAGGCACGCGCGGGGATGACGCGGGTGTCGTTGAGCACTACGAGGTCGCCGGGATTTATGTAGCTGGGGAAGTCGGCGAAAGTACGATGCTCAATGGTCTGCGATGGACGGTGCAGCACCATCATGCGCGAGCCTTCACGCCGTTCCGCAGGATGGCGCGCGATGAGCGAGTCCGGGAGGGTGAAGTCGTAGTCGGCGGTGAGGAGACTCATTTGCCGACGTGAGACGTGAGAGGTGAGAGGTGGAGACGTGTGGTGTGCGCGCTGCCCGTGAACTCCTTCGCAAAAGAGTTGCGGAGAGCATGAGGGAATTCCCGAGCGGCTTTCGAATGGCAAATGCTTCTCACGTTTCACCTCTCACTTCTCACAGCATGGCAACCACACCTGCTTACTCTTCCACAAAAGGCTACCCTTCGATGGTGTTGATCTCCACCGGTTCGACCTTGATGCCTTGCTCTTCCATCCATGCGATGGCGGATTTAAGGGTGTCGCGCTCGCCTTGGAGTTCAAGCGAGACGAGGCCGATCTCATCATTCACGCTGGCCTGGCGGATATTGAACGTGACGGGAAATTTGCGCACAAGCTCGCAGATCACCGGCTTGGTGACGAGGCGCGTCGGATACATGAGCCAGAGGCGTCGGGTGTCCATGGTCTTGGAAGATGAGTTTGGAAAAGTGACTACAACCGTAGCGTCTAGCCTCCCGCGAGGGCAGGGGTGATGCTGATCTCGTCGCGATCGCCGACGGGCGTCTTGAGGCTTTCGAGAAAGCGGATGTCCTCGCCATTCACGTGGATGAGGATGAAGCGGCGGACTTCGCCAGCCTCGTCGTAGATGCGATCCTTCATGCCCGGGAAGGCCTTGTCGAGATTGTCGATGACATCGCCCACGGTGGCCCCAGCGGCGCTGACTTCAGCGAGGTCGTTGGTGAGCTTGCGGAGTGGTGTTGGAATCAGAACGTTTGGCATTGGTCCCGGCAAACATGTGCGAGGGAGAGGGCGGGATGCAAGCAGGTTGATTCGTGTTGCCTCGGCAAAAGGTCAGTCAAACCACTCATCCTCCGGGTCAAACGCCGGGACTACAAAGTTGAGCAGTTTCAGTTTGCCCACCGCCTTGTGACGGCATCCGGGCCGAATGGTTACCGCTGTCAGTGGCTTGAGGGGGATGCGTTCCCCATCCAGTTCCAGCCATCCCTCCCCCTCGACTACCACATAGGTCTCGGTGAGCCTCCGATGATAGTGCGTGCGCGCTTCCTCGGAAATCTCGGTGAGATGCACGCTGAGCAGTGTGCTGGGCACGTCCGCAAAGGCCCTGCGCGCGGTGCCGCAAGGGCAGGGGATGGGTGGGAGATCAGTGAGTTGTGCGACGGAGTAGTTCATCGGGATGGTGCTGGCTTGCACTGCGAGAGGGCTTGCAGGGTGAATTTCCGAGAATGATTGATCAACAATCCCAGCGCAAGCTTGCCACTTTCGCCAGCCTGCGTAAAACCTGCTCCGCTATGTCCGCAGATCCAGCCGCTCCGAAGCCTTTGTACAACAACAAGAATCCCTTTCCTGCCCGGCGTATCGAAAACCGGAAATTGACCGGGGAATCGTCCGGCAAGGATACCCGCCACCACGCGATTTCGCTGGCGGGCTCCGGTCTCTCCTACGAGCCGGGCGATGCCCTGGCGCTCAAGGTCACCAATCCGCCGGACATCGTGGCAGAAACACTCCTCGCCCTGCATGCCAGCGGAGATGAGCCTGTGATCATCAAGGGCGAAACGAAGTCATTGAAGGAAGCGCTTTTCCGCGATTGCATCATCCATTTCACGGACAAAAAGTTTCTCGCCAAGCTTGTCGAAAAGGGTGGCGATGCTGCCGCAAAAATCGCGGATCTCCTGAAACCCGAGAACGCACCCGCGCTCGCCGATTACCTGAGCGGACGCGACTCGGTGCGCGACCCAGCCGACATCCTTCGCGAATTTCCCTCGGTGAAATTTACGCCGCAGGAATTTGTCGATAGCGCCCGTGCGCTTGCCATTCGACTTTACTCGATTGCGTCTTCCTTCCGCGCTCATCCGGATGAAGTCCACCTCACCGTGGCCACCGTTCGCTACACCGCGCACGGCCGACCCCGCTACGGCATCGCGTCAACCTTCCTCGCGGAGCGCTTCGAGGGCGACACCACGGCGGGTGTGTTCATCCAGCCGCAGAAACATTTCCGCCTTCCGGAGGATCCGAATACGCCGGTGATCATGGTCGGCCCTGGCACTGGCCTGGCGCCATTCCGCGCATTCATGGAGGAACGCGAGGTCACCGGCGCCAAGGGCAAGAACTGGGTATTCTTCGGTGAGCAGCGCTCCGCGTCGGATTACTTCTACAAGGAGCAGTTTGAGCACTGGCTGAAAACGGGTGTCCTCACGAATCTCGACCTCGCCTGGTCGCGCGATAATCCCGCAAACCGGGAGTTTGTGCAGCACAAGATGAAAGCCGCCGGAAAAGAGCTGTGGAAGTGGATTAACGACGGCGCTTATTTCTACGTGTGCGGCAACAAGGATCGCATGGCGGTGGATGTCCACGCCACACTCATCGGCATCGCCCAGGAACACGGCGGCAAGTCTCCCGAGGAGGCAAAGGCCTTCATCGAGGATACCTTCATGAAGGGCGAGAAGCGCTACCGCCGCGACGTTTACTGAGCCGGCGAGTGGGCGTCTTCGGGCGCAGTTCGAATCTAACTCAAAAGGCAGGGCCAAAGCCCTGCCTTTTCTTTGTGGGTGCAAATGACCGTTTGCGCCTTGTTACACGGATCAAAGAGGTCATATTTTCGGTCATGCCAAACGTCCTTGAGAAAGCTTTGCGCACCGCCACTCTTCTGGCGCTGCTTTTGTTTTTCACAACGGGAAGCATATCGGCTCCGCCGGAAGGAGGAAAAGACGCGCCGGTGGAAGAGCGGGTGAAGGGAATCATCAAGGACATGTCGAGTGAGGAAGTAATGCTGATATTTCCTCCGCAGTCTGGCACCCTCTCAAAGCCTTTACACATAAATTGGAAGGGCATTCAGATAAACGACATCAACTGGTTGGTTTATGCCGTGAATGAGACCACGGGAATCGCTGTGCCCTTGGCCCGAGCGGAGGTGATCGGAGAGGTGCCCGAGTTTCCTGGATTCGTTGCCCAAGTCAACAGAGTGGCCGATATTCCGTTCTTATTTCAACTGTCTGCAAAGCCGAATATGAAGGTGTCGGTTGAAACAAACGGTAATCCAGATTTTATGAGGAAGTGGGCTGTGGCAGTGGCGCGGAGACAGGCAAAATGGGATGCAGAACAGAGGACAAAGAAGTAGGAATTCCGCGTCTATTTTGGTGAGTCCTACAAGGCTGTCGCGCCCTCGCATTTGTGACACTTGAAACGCGAATAGGACAGACGGGATTGGCGCTAAGATAAGGTGGCTTATAGCTTCGTTCTCCATGAAATGGCAGTTGCTCCTGCCACCCGCCGCCAGAGCGGGAGCAAGCTCCCAGCACTCCAGATTCGCGCCTTGCGATTTGCGCCCGGCTTTTACTAAATACTGCGGGATTTCTGCCCAGAAGGAACTGGCAGTCATTGCCACTTCATAACCACATGGCCTCGCTTCCAAGACGGACTAAAAGTCCGTCTCACATTATTACTCGCCTTGGGATTTTCCCTGGAGGGGGACGAGGAGGTCTGCGGCTTTGGGTTTCGGCGGAGTTGCTGGTTTCTCTGGAGTTGCGGGCGCGGGATTGCCGCCGACTGCCTTGGAGTAAGCGATGAGCTCGGGGCGGAACTCGAAGTGCATGGTGTCGTAGTGCCACCACTTGCCGCCCCAGATGAAGCCGTTGTCCTCGAATATCTTCACGATCTCGGGCGGAATCTTGTTTTGATAAGCCGCCGCTCCACCCTTACTCCAGCGCCAATAATGCGCGTGTTTAGTTGA
>JAYUWZ010000052.1:0-4800 GCA_043753265.1 Verrucomicrobiaceae bacterium | reverse complement strand
TTGCACGTATTTCGGATCGATGGTGGAACTTTTCCAGAGCAAGACTTTCACTGGGCGCTGGGACACAGGGGTAATTTATCGTGCCCCGAACCGCCGCTGGAATTTCGATTCGCTCTTTTCCACCACACCACCTCCGGGTAGCCTCGATGCCGTGGCAATCGTTCGCGGCGGCTGGATGAAGTTCTAACCATGAGTATCCGACTGCTTCCTATTTTGATCGCCGCCTGTGTATCGATTCCCACGGTGCACGCGGATCTCGATCTCACTCCGCGATACGAGTCGTTCGCAGGTGGCACTCTGCGCCGTGCGTATTTCGCGGATGGGGCGAAGCACTTCGCCGTGTCCCTCGATTCGGAAACCACGCTTTCGTCGGATGAGCGGGGACCGGTGTTCCGTTTCGCCAATATCCCCCAGGCCGCCATGGCCCTGCGCCGCAGCCCATTCGCCACCCCGCCGTCTTTCGATGCCGTATCGCTTCCAGACTACGCAAAGGCCGCCGCGAAGTTTCTGCCCGCCGCCGCAGAGTCGATTGCGACGGAACTGCCAGTGATGAATATCTTCCCCATTAACCAATGGAAGTCATGCCGCCTCGTTTTCAACTACAAGGTCGGGGGAGCGGCCTATACCGAGAGCATCACCTTCCTTGTATTGGAGAGCGGCCAGCAAATCGTCATCCAAAGCGGCAGCCGGGCAAAGGACTTCGCCGCCACAGCGGCCCGTGCCGACGATATCATCCGCCGTTGGCATGAAGTGCTGCCGGGCGATGAGAAGGGCGCGAATTAGTAGTACGGAGAGCGCGCAGTCCTGCGTGGGATAATTCCGACTTTACCGGAAAGGTGGGATGACGTATTTCCACCCTGCATGAAGAATGTCCTCGAGGAATTCAAAGCCTTCATTGCGAAGGGTAACGTCGTGCAACTCGCGGTGGCGGTGGTGATGGGAGCGGCGTTTGGGGATGTGGTGAAATCGGTGCAGGAACATATCATTTCTCCGCTCTTGGGAGCGATTGGTGGCAAACCCGATTTCTCTTATATCAAGATTGGAACCATTCACATCGGCTCTTTCATCAATGCGTTAATCGCCTTTCTCATTACCGCCGCCGCAGTATTTTTCGTGATTGTGAAGCCCATGAACAAGCTCATGGCCATTATGGAGAAACGGGATCCTAACGCCCCGTTGGCCCCCACGCCAGCCAGGCTTGAAGACGTGGTGGCTGCTATCAAGGAGTTGAAGGCCAGGGACGTGTCGGCAACCCCTCCGCAGGCCTCCGTCAATACCGTGGTTACGCCTTAAAGAGATCCTTCACCACGTGCCCATACACGTCCGTGAGGCGGAAGTCGCGGCCTGCGTGGCGGTAGGTGAGCTTCTCGTGGTCGAGACCTAGCGCGTGCAGCAGCGTGGCGTGGAGGTCGTGCATGTGGACTTTGTCCACGACGGCATGGTGGCCAAATTCATCCGTCTCTCCGTAAACGAGACCGGGTTTGAAGCCGCCGCCCGCGAGCCATACGCTGAAGCCTGCGGGATTGTGATCGCGGCCCGTGCCGTTGCGCTCCGCGTAGGGCGTGCGGCCAAACTCGCCGCCCCACCAGACGATCGTGTCCTCCAGTAGCCCGCGCTGCTTCAGGTCGGTGAGCAGTCCGGCGATGGGTTTGTCCACCGCGCGTGCATGCTCTCCATGCTTCTTCAGGTCCGAGTGCTGGTCCCATGCCGGGTTGTTGGAATTGTCGGCGTAGTTCACCTGGATGAACCGCACACCCGCCTCGCACATGCGGCGCGCGAGCAGGCATTGACGGCCAAAATTGTCCGTCTTGGCCTCACCGACTCCGTAAAGAGCGAGCGTCTCGGGCGATTCCTTTGTGATTTCCAGCACCTCGGGCGCGGCGCTCTGCATGCGCCACGCGAGTTCGTAGCTATTGATCACGGCTTCCATCTCGCTCTCGCCGGGTTTGGATTTGAGCTGCTCGGCGTTGAGCTCGCGGAGCAGGTCGAACTGGCGCTGCGCCTCCTGGCCGGATCGTGCGGGCTTGAGATTGCGGATGAATGCCTCCTTTGCAGGGATGCCTGCGCGGCCCAGCGCGGTGCCTTGGTAAACCGCGGGAAGGAATGCGTTGCTGTAGTTGCGCGGGCCGCCATTGCCGAGCGCGGGGCTGAGTGAAATGAAACCGGGAAGGTTTTCGTTTTCCGTGCCGAGTCCGTAGTTCACCCAGGCCCCCATGGAGGGGCGGATGAAGCTCGTCGTTCCCGTGTGGAGGAAGAGCGTGGCAGGGCCGTGTGCGATGCCCTCCGTGTGCATGGAGCGGATGAGCGTGAGATCGTCGGCGTGCTTGGCCATCTCCGGAAACAAGTCGGAAGCCCACATGCCGCTCTGCCCGTGCTGCGCAAAGTTCCAGAGCGGTTTCATCACGCGCTGCTGCGGGCTCTTGCCGGTTTTTGCGAGGGAGCGAAGGTCGCCAAAGTCGAGCATCCTCCCATCGTCCTGTAGCAAGCGTGGTTTATAATCGAATGAGTCCACATGGCTCACGCCGCCGGACATGAAGAGGAATATGATCCGCTTCGCCTTCGGGGCAAAGTGCGGTTTGCGCGGAGCGAGGGGGTTCGCAGCGATGCTTGCTGCCGAGGCAGGGGATTGCTGTGCTGCAAGTGCGGAGAGAGCAAGGGCGCCAAAGCCGCAGCTCAACGATTGCAAGGCCTCACGGCGGGTTTGGTGGAGTGGATGCATGGCGAACGGATGAAATTAACTGGCGAGCGGTGAGAAAGGGCTTACTCGATATAGCGGAAATCCAGACACGCGAAGAGCGTGTGCTGGAGCTGGGTCCACGCCTCCAGGGGCGTTGATGCTAGTGCGTTCACATGATTCAGGCACTTCGCCATTTCTCCCGTAGTCGGTGGTCTGCCGAGCGTTTTTCGAAAAGCTGCTGTAATCCGCTCCTCATTGCTTCCAGATAGAGCCAGCAGCTTCTCCGCCGAACTCTTCGCCTGTTCCGCGATGAACGGATGGTTCAGCAGATACAGCGCCTGTGGGGCGACGGTGCTCGCCGGGCGCTGGCCAATGGGCTGGTTGATGTCCCCAAAGTCGAACACCTCAAATAGCTCCAGTCGCTTGTTGCGAAACGCGGGGGTGTAAACGCTGCGGCGCGTGTCGGTGAAGACATAGGCGTATTCGATGTTTTGCGCGGAGAAGTTGTTCGCGTCGATGTCGCCAGCCCCGGCGATATTCGGCCCGAGATAGTCGAGGGTGAGCTGGCCGCTCACGGAGAGAACAGTGTCGCGCAGTTGCTCTGCATCCAGGCGGCGGCGATTCGCATGCATCCACAGGCGGTTGTCCGGGTCACTGGAGGACGGTGCTGTTACGCACTGCTGCCACGTACGGGAGAGGACGATTTCGCGGATGAGTCGCTTCGTGCTCCAGTCCTCTGCGACAAAGCGGGAGGCGAGGTAGTCGAGTAATTCCGGGTGGGTGGCCTTCTCTCCGGTGGTGCCAAAATTATCCACCGTGCGCACGAGTCCCGCGCCGAAAAGCCAGGTCCAAACGCGGTTCACATAGACACGCGCGGTAAGCGGGGTTTTGTGTGCTCGCGACCCAGTCGGCCATCTCACGCCGACCGCTCTCAGCTTGCGAAAGCGCGGTTTGCGGTGAGGCCAGCGCCACTTGCAGAAAGCCGCGCGGCACCATTTCGCCGCGCTGCTTTTCCACGCCACGCACGCGGATTTGCACGTCTGCGGGCTTGCTGTCATCCAGCACCGACATCGCATTGGAGCGCGAGGGGCCATCCTTCTTGAGGCTCTTAAGCTTGGCCTCCAATTGCTTCACCTGGCGCGCCGCAATATCCTTGGGCGAATCGCCTTTTGCCGGCGGCGCGGCATCGACCTTGGGCTCCGACGCTGTGGCCGAGCCTTCCGGCAGCAATTGCAGCCCGTCCACTGTCACGTATTGCTTCGTGGCGTCGTTGCTCACGAGCACATAGCCAGCCCCGTCTTTTTCAAAGCGGAATTTTCCCAGCGACACGAAGCGCCCGTCGATGGGCGGCGGAGTCGATTGATCCACAAAAATGGAATCCTCCCCGTCTGCATGAAGAATGGTCACGCGGACATTGTTCGCACGGTTCTCAGCATGCGTGTAGCCAAGGCGAACGTCGTAGCGGCCGGACTGTGGGATGACGGGCGTGAAGGTAATCGTCTTCTCGCCTTTCCCCATGTTGTTATCGGTGAGATAGCCTTTGCCGATGTAGCTGCGCACGTGGGTGGAGTGTTTCCACTCGCCCACGACACGGGCCTCCGAGTCATCGATTACAATCCCGGGGAGTTCGCTGGCAGGCACGGATTTGCCGGGTGTCTCCGTGGCCTGCGTCACGGCCTTGGATGCCTCTGCGAGCGCCGCTTTTGAGGAAGAAATTTCTTTTTCCAGCGCAGCGACGGCGCCTTCGTGCGCCTTCAGTTTTTCCTCCTCAGGGCCATCGCCGGGGAGTGGCGCGACCACCCAGCGCGCGACGTTGTCTGTGTAGTTGAAGAGGGTGCGGGTGCTCGCAAAGATGCCAGCGAGCGCGTAGTAATCGCGCTGCGGGATGGGGTCGAATTTGTGGTCGTGGCAGCGCGCGCAACCGATGGTCTGCCCGAGGAAGGCCCGCCCCATCGTGTCGAGCTGCTCGTCGATCACGTCGTAGCGGAGCTGCTGCTTGTCCTGCTCCTCGTAGTTGGTGGGCCCGAGCGCGAGGAATGCAGTGGCTGCAAGGTTCCTGCGACGCTCCGCCGGTGCGGACGCAGGGATGAGATCGCCCGCGAGTTGTTCACGGATGAAACGAT
>JAYUWZ010000051.1:0-4802 GCA_043753265.1 Verrucomicrobiaceae bacterium | reverse complement strand
GCCTGTCCTTACCCTTCTTGCCGGCCTCGATCTGGCGGCGCACCTCCTCATACAATTTTTCAAAACGCGTGGGATAGTAAGTCGAAATAAACCGGCTCTCTTCGAAGGCCGAGATATTCGCCGAGGCCGTGAGCCGCTGCAGCGCGAGATACAGGAAATCCACCGGGCGCGCCTTGATGCCCTCCACCGCGAGATCCATGTAGACCTTCCGCTTCAGCTTGGAGTCCTTGTCCAGCGCAGACCACAGCGGGTCGCCGCCATTGTCCGTGGGCGAGTCGAGAAAATCCTGCGCCGCCCGGCTTTCAAGGTAGTGCGTGTCGAGCTTTCCCGCCTGCTCCAGCACACGATCGCGGATGCCCGCCTTGTAGTCGGCGTGCAGCGGGGTATCGAGCTGGGTGAGGGGAAAGGTCGCGGTGTAAAGCAGCCAGGCACCCTGCTTCCCCGAGCCCACCGTCATGGTGAGCGCCGCCAGTCCTGCAAACGCGGCCCAGCGCACCCAATCGAGCACACGCCACGCCCTCACCATGAGGAGCCCCACCACGAGTCCCGGCAGGACGAAGCGGCCAGCGGGCTTCGTGAGCAGGAAAATCGCGAGCGGCACCAGGAACCACCAGAAAAGGCGGCGCGCGCGCGCAGGGTCTGTCTGGGATACCCACGCAATCCACCCGGCAAAGGCCCACGCGAACCCCGCAAAGAAAAGCACCTCGCCGAGCAACTCATGTTCGTACCAGAAAAACATGGGGTGCAGCGCATAGGCCACGGTCACGGGGATGATCCACGCCCTCCACCAGTGCATCGTCTTCCGCACCACGTATGCGAGCGGCAGGATGGAGAGCAGCCCGAGCCCGTGCTGCAGCCACGCCAGCCAGCGCATGGGCGTGCCCGGCAGCAGGGTCACCGGCACCATGAGCAGCGGGTAGACGTATTCCCGTTTCTCGTCGTTGTCGTAGACCCCTTCCATGAAGAGCTTTTGCGCGAGCCCGTAGTAGCTCTTGGAGTCCGTCCCCCAATACCCCAGCGGCAGATAGCTCATCAGCAGCAGCCTCAGCAGCGCGCCGATGGCGAGAGCGGGCAGCGCCCACAGCAGTGCGTCACGCAACAGCGGATGATGGCGGAAGAAGCGTTTGACGCGCGAAAGCATTGGTAGCGCGAGCATCCGCTATCAAAGGCCTCCCGTTCAACTCTCAACATTCAGTAGGAGAAGACTCACGACTACGGAGTCTACCGCCTGTGCGTTAGCGGACGCGGCTGCATGGCAACCACCGCGCTCAAAGAGTATATCGATTCACCCCTCTCGCTGTCATCTTGAGAAACATAGCACGGGGAGTGATTGTTTGTGCGGGGATGAACCGAGACATTCGAGTCTCCAGTTGGCATTCCCATCGAAGGTGGCGCGAAGCGCCATTTTAAAAACAGTCATCCTGAGCGAGGAACGAGCCGAAGGACCTCACTTCGTCGCGGTGTGCGCGTGGGCAGCATAATCGTTCAAATTCGCGTAAAATACACCCTTCCACTTCGCTTCATTTTCGAACCTCACAGAAGTGTTCATTAGCAGGAGCTTAAAGCGACTGAAAGATCCCGTCCAGATTCAGAATCATTGGGGGAGCGGGATGAAATTTCACAGGGCGGTCGCCTGCTCGCGAATAGGACGCTGTTCAACCTCGGAGCATACAAAAAGGAGGGCCGGACTTTCGTCCGGCCCTCGTTTGATTTTTCGTGCGCACCTTTCAGTGCCGCAATGCGATGGAACTCCCAGCGATTACTGAGTGATCACGCGGTAGTGAATTCGAACACCGTTCGATATGGTGGAGGCAGTGTCAGTTACGGTCACGCTGCCCGCGCCTGTCGCTGTCACGGTGCCCTTGTAGAGGGTGCCGGTGCCGGCGATCGTGCCGGTTGCGATGGGGGTGTAGGTTTTCAGATCCGTGGATTTCTCCACCGAGTAGCTCTTCGTGGCTTCCACGGCGAAGGTCACCGTGGGGTTGGTGCTGGAGCGGCCCAGGGTGATCGAAGGCTGCACTGTATTTGCCGCAGCCGTGAGGATGTTCATGTTCTCGAGGTGCGACCACCCCGCGAGCCAGTTGTTGTCCTTGAATGCCCCCTTGAACTCCGCGCTCGTGAAGAACCCGTTCGAGAACGCGTCATCCGCACCATTCTTGGTGGAAGTGCGCGCCGTGGATGCACTCTGCAGGCGGGGGTCGAGGATTGCGTTGTTCAGGCGATCAATGGCCACCAGCAATGGGTCGGTTGCGAATGTATTGCCTTCACCGATTTGGCTCGCCCCCGTGGAGTTAAATATCTGGCGGGAGGAAGGCTTGTTCAGGTCATTCGCGCCACTTGTGCGGCCGGTGACTGAGCCTGTGAATTCAGGCATCACCTGGAGTTCCGTTGCGGCCCCCGTGCTGCCCGTCTTCCAGAACATGTTGTGCTGGATTACCAAATCCGGGCCTGCGGGTGTGGTGACGATGGTGTTGTCCATGTTGAACTCTCCACCGGCACCACGGGTCACCGCTACGCGAGCCGCGGAGTCAATCGAGTTGGTACCGGTATTATTTGGGCCGTTGATGGCCAGTCCGCCATCCTCAGATTCCGTGACGATCGAGTTGAATACCTTGCCGCCGCTATTTGCCTGGAAGTTGATGCCGAGCGCATTGGTCTTCAAGGAGGCACCCCCAGGTCCCACGCCGACGTGCGTCATATTGTAGCGCCGCCAGATACTGTATGGGTAGCTTCCCTGATAGGGGCCACTATTCTCAGTCAAGCTGTCTCCGATATTCCCTGACAAGCGACCGGTCGCGCTGGCTGGTGTGGTTCGCATTCCAATATTATTTTGAATTTGAAAACCAAACTGTATCATCCCCCGGTACCCTTCGCTGGTATCAAAGCCATCGTCGCCGCCGTACAGGCTGGCAAGATACTTGGCGTTTACAGTGCCTCCAAGGATCTCAAAATCATCCTCCGAAAAGTTGTAAACTTCACAAAACTCCAGGACGGTGGCGCGACCAACTGCTCCCAATGTTATTCCGTTGGCGGAATTTTGGGTAAAGTAGGTTCCTCCATATCGGAGCGAATTAAATCTCAAGACACCGCTATCATCATCATCGTTGTTGCCGCCGTAGATGGTGGATTGGATGTTGGAAAGCCCGGGAAGGTAAGCGGCACCGACGCCGTTCACCATTCCACCACTCGGATCGGTCGCCGTTTCCGTCCCCGTAAAGCGTCGATGGCCAACTATTGCATTCCCCAGGATTACAATCCCTCCCCATCTCGATTCATGGGAAAGCCCGTTGTTGCCAGTCGATCCTGTCGGGCTGTAGTCATACCCAGGCATGGTTTGGGTTCCGGCAACATCCTGCTGGGCGTCTGTTGGGATTGTACTGGTACCGCCTGGAACATAGGGGTCTTCCAGTGAGGTCCAAATGATGGGGCGTTGCGGTGTCCCGCTGGCTACGAGTTTCGATCCACGCAAAATAACCAACGCGCCCGGATTATCAGGCACAAAGGTACCAGGCCCTAGGGTCCCTTCTTCTCCACGGATAAGAGTGCCCGGTTCAATGACAAGATTCACACCATCCTCCACGTAGGTGAGCCGATCCAGAATGTAAACATTCCTGCTTGTCCAGCGTAGGAGGCCGTTCACTACCCCGGGCGAATCCGACTTGATGCGTGTGTAAACCGATGTTCCTGCGGTCGGAGATTGGAAACTGGAGGCAGCCACAAAAGTCGCTGCGTGCAGGGTGGTTGGCAACAGGTTCAATATGCCGAAACCTAAAACCGATAGCAAAGTAAGAGAGTGTTTCATTTTTAGAGAATTTCTAATGTTATATGATTAGGGGGCTATGATTTGATCTTGTATATAGATACTGTCCGTTCCGGCAACACGCTGCAGTACAACAGAAGCACCAGGAAAAATCATGACTCCGCCGTAGTCGACGTTTGGGGGTGCAGTAGTGAGTCTCCATCCTGTCGGTGAGGTCGTTTTATACCAGTATGTTTTAGTGTCTCCATTCGAATCCTTTACTTGAAGACGATCTGTTAGGGTGGACGAAAAACTAATCCCGCCTGTAACGAGCGAACCCAATCCAGATGCGTTCAAGGTTACGCCAGCGGGGTTCGTTATTGTTATGATATTGATGCCGTTGTGCCCCCCTCCAGTGGCTTCCAAGGTTTTGATTGTGCGTCCAATGCGAATAACGCCCTTGAGGTCAATGGTCAAATCGCCCGCAGTCTTTCGATTAACTATTGCACCGTCGTTGAATCCAATCCGCGTATCGCCAACATCCGTAATAGGGCTGCTTGATGCACGCCATCCACTGGGGGCGCTGTTTTTATACCAGTATGTTGTTGCTGCACCAGTGATGGGATCTACTAATTGAACGTTGTCGATGCTAATCGTGGAAAAACCACTTCCCCCAATAAGACCAGACGGATTACCTCCGACTCCCGGATTGCCAAAGAAAGTATTGAGCGTCCATTCGTTCACGAGCATGAATTTGACCCCAACCACGGCAAATGGGGTGAGATCCTCCGCCACCGTTAGGACTGAACCCGAGACTGAGGTTACCTGGACTGTCTTCCCGCTGTCGTTTCCAGTCAGGATTTGAAGAGCCAGCGGCCCCGTCAAACCTGTGTAGGTGGCACTGGAGTCAGTGACTGTGGTCGCGGTTATCGCGGTTATCGTTCCATAATCGAGAGGCTCTCGCGTAAGGGATACGCCAAGGTAGCCACTTTTGCCGGACTTCACTGTCACCGACTCTATGGCATGGGTGTGACTGACCGGAGCCTGTGAGTGGCAGATTGTA
>JAYUWZ010000050.1:0-10065 GCA_043753265.1 Verrucomicrobiaceae bacterium | reverse complement strand
ATCGATCAACGTCCTCTTCTTCCCCATGCTCATCCAGGGCATGGCAGGTGTTCACCGCCGCTGGTATGATGGCGGCAAGGTTGCCTTCTCGGATACGGTGGCACCTGTGCTGCACTGGAATGAGACGATGTCTTACGCCGCATGGGCTCTCGCGCTCGCCCAGTTGCCCTTCATTATTAACTTCTGCTACAGCATGGTCAGGGGTCGCAAGGTGCCGAACGACAACCCGTGGAACTGCACCACCCTCGAGTGGGACACGCCCTCACCGCCACCACACGGCAACTTCATCAAGGACATCGCGGTCTACCGTGGTCCCTACGAATACAGCGTCCCTGGCGCCGATAAGGATTACACCCCGCAGTCCGAGCCGCCCGCCACCATCTCTGGCAACGAGCCTTCCCACGAGTCGGGCAAAAGCCCCGCGCACGCCCACTAAGCAGCTTCTTTAGTTACAATGGAAATCCCATACACAGTCCGTCCGCGGCCCGATACCGGCCTCGCCAATCCCAAGCTCGGAATCTGGCTCTTCATCGCTTCGGAAGTGATGCTCTTCGGCGGCCTTTTCGCGGGCTACATCTTCATGCGCCTCGGCGCGGAGCCCTGGATGTGGCCCTCCGGCTGGCTCAACGTTCCGGTCGGCACCTTCAACACGTTCGTCCTCATCGCATCCTCCGTCACGATTATCCTTTCGTGGGAGGCGCTGAAGATGAAGAAGTACGGCGCCTACAAAGGCTGGCTCCTCGCGACTTGGGCCTGCGGCCTCCTATTCCTCGGCGTAAAGCTGGCTTACGAATGGCCGGAGAAGTTCCATCACTTCGGTGCTTATGTGCAGAAGGATTCGCTTCACAAATACGAGACCTTTCTGGGCAACGAAGATATCGTGAACGAAAAGGGTGAGGTGGTAAAACACGGGCGCATCTCCCGAAACAAACCCGACCGCCGGTTCATCAGCGGTCACCTCGAAGATCCGAAGCCCAGAGAAGGGGAGGAGAAACAGAATGCGCTTTTCCTGGCAGGCATTCCTTACATTCCCCCAGCCAGGCTCGATAGCATGATCACCAACCTGTGGGCGCTTCAGGACAAAATTCCTGAACTGGAAGCCGCAGCACAGAAACCGATTACTGCAACCCTCACAGGTGAGGAACTGAAAAAGGCTAAAAGCGAACTCGCATCCACCAAGGCCCAACTGGAGAAAAGCCGTAACACACTCAAGAGCTTGATGACTCTGCTTGGCACCAAATTCGGCATGACCGAGCTGGACAAGAAGGAGCTTCTCGACAAGCAGAAGCCTGCGGATGAGCAGAAACAACTGCGCGCCGCATTCCTGAAGAAAGTGAACTATATTCACGTCCACGAAGTGGATGCCGTAAACGCGACTCCCTACGATACGGTGCATGATCACGCGCGTTTTTGGCCTGTGAAAGGTGTCGCAGTGGAGAACCTGACGTTGGACAAGAACGACCTCATTTCCGGCCACGGTGCCTTTCTGCCTCGCCTGAACACCTACCTCGCGTGCTACTTCATGATCACGGGCCTCCACGGTCTGCACGTGCTCGGTGGTTGCATCGTGTTCATCTACTTCTGGCTGAATATCAAGGGCGGCTCCAAGCTCTACCACACCAACCACGGCCAGCTCTGCAACCGCATCGAGGTAGCCGGCCTTTTCTGGCACTTGGTTGACCTTGTGTGGATCTTCGTATTCCCGATCTTTTACCTGCTGTAAACCATGTCCGAACACACGACCACTGCTGAACCCGCGCAACCTCACGGCCACGCGCATGATGACCACAGCAACCACAGCCTGCTCCAGCATGCAAAGCCCTACATTGCTGTCGGAATTGCGCTATTTGTCTTCACCGTCATCACAGTTGCCCTTTCCTACATCGACTTCGCCGAGATTGGTCTTTTCAAGAGCATGTTCGCCGTGGTGGGGATCCAGGGAATGGGCATCAACATCTTCATCGGCATGTGCGTGGCCACCTTCAAGGTGTGCCTCGTAGGCTGGTACTTCATGCACTTGAAGCAGGAGAAATCCAGCATCTGGCGTCCGTTGTTCTTCACCTTCTTTTTCTGCCTGGGTCTCTTCGTCCTGTGCCTTCTGGCATTCATGGACCCGATTCCCACCACCTCACACCCTTTACACTAATGTCACTCCGGATTTTCCACATTTGTTTCATCCTTATTAGCACGATGCTCTGCGCGTTTGTGTCATGGTGGTGTTTCACAAACGAAGTGGGAAAATTCTATGCCTGTGCCTTTGCACTATTTGGAGCCACTCTGCCTCCTTATGGCGTATGGTTTATCCGCAAGTCCCGTGCGCTCGTTCAATAGCCTTCTTTCAAAACCATGAAGCTCTCCGCTACCAGTCTGGTATCACCCGTAAAGTCGCTCCGCGCGCTTCGCTGGCTGGCTGGCTGTGCGTTGCTTCTGGTGTTGAATGGCACGGCAAGCGCCTGCGCCGTTTGCATGGGCAGCGACAATGAGCAACTCGCCAACGCCTCCAATTCCGTCCTTTGGACATTGCTCGCCCTCGTGGGCTTCATCTTTGTGGCCACGGGGGCCACTGCCTTTTACCTCTGGCGCAAAGCGATGGCGCCTGTTCCACCAGACCTCGCCCTGATTCACACCCTTACTCCCGACGCACAAAAGCATTAATATGTTCGCCGCATTCGTAGACTATTTCGATCTCAACAAGCTCATGGGCATGCTCCCGAACAAATCGGAGCACGGCAAGGAGATCGATTCCATGCTGAACTTCTGCCATTGGTTCATGGTGATTTTGTTCGTCGGTTGGACGGCCTATTTCCTCTATTGCATGTGGCGCTTTAGCGCAAAACGCAATCCCAAGGCCGACCACCACGGCGTTCGCAGCCATCTCTCGACCCACATCGAGGCGACCGTGGTAATCGTCGAGGCCGTCATCCTCCTCGGTTTCGGCATCCCCCTCTGGGGCAAGCGCGTGAACGAAGTCGCCGAGCAGCAAAAGGCCGACGCCCTGCGCATTCGCGCCATCGGCTTCCAGTTCGGCTGGCACATTCATTACGCGGGCCCGGACGGCGTTTTTGGCCGTCAAAGCGTCCGCTTCATTGAGCAAGGTCGCAATCCGCTTGGCATCGACCCCAATGACGAGAACGGTCGCGACGACGCTGTGACGAGCGAAATGCACCTTCAGGTGAACAAAGCCACCGTAGTACGTGTCAGCTCACTCGATGTCATCCACGGCTTTGCGCTTCACGAGATGCGCGTGCAGCAGGACGCCATCCCCGGCACCGAGGCGCCCATGTGGTTCCGCCCGGTGGCCACCGGCCAGTGGCAGATTATCTGCGCCCAGCTTTGCGGCGATGGCCATTCCGGCATGGCAGCCAGCTACAGCTGCGAAACCGAGCAGGAGTTCACCGAATGGTATGCCACGCAGCGTGAACTGTTTCAGGGCAAGCTCGCGGCGCAGGCTGAGGAGTTGAAGAAGAAATCCGAAGCCGACAAAGCCAACGCCGAGACCAACGCGCAAGGCGAGAAGAAGGCTCCTCATTAAGGGGAGTCCGTGGCCCTCACGGGCCTGCCGCTGAGAGCGCAGTGAGCTTCCCGGGCTCTTGCTGAAGCAGTCCTTTCGGGTATTCACTCTCACGCTTTCACGATGCAACCAACGCCGACCAATCCTGACACCCCCGGACAAGGTGAACTGATTGTTCAATCGAACCCCCATCCCGTCAGCCCCTGGGCTTCGGGGCTTGCGAAGCTCTGTGTCATTCTCACATTCGCGCTCATCTTTCTCGGGGCGATTGTGACGACCAGCGGTACCGGCATGGCCGCACCCACGGCCCCTCATGTCGATGGCACCTATCTGAACCCTACAAGCCCTGTGACCAACACAGTGTGGTGGCAGGATCCGGCGCTGCTCAAGGAGCACTCCCACCGGCTTATCGCTATTTTACTCGGAGCAAGTGTGGGCGCACTGGCCGCGCTGCTCTGGCGGAATTGGACAGCGTTCTTCATTGCATTCGCCTTCATGGGCCTGGCGGGATATCTCGGGCGCACGTTCGGATGGCCGCAAGACATCACCGCGCACGTGCGCATCTGGCCTGCGATGATCATTTTCGTTTCGCTGCTTGTGTGGAGAGCGAAAAAGCGGAGGGAAAAGCCAAGCGCCGAGCAATGGATGGTGCTCGTGGCTTACATGGCCGCCTGCTTGCAGGCGCTCTTCGGCACGCTTCGGGTCGAAATTGAAACCGCTGGCTACATCGAGGCCGCCACCAATATCCGCGTGATTCACGGCGTTTTTGCGCAGGCTTTTCTGGCCCTTCTGGTGGTTCTAGCCGCGCGCCTTTCCCCAGCCTACCGGGACATCGCCAGCCTGCCGGGCGGCGAAAGGCTGAAGCGTTCGGCCTTCTCGTTGTTAATCCTCTATTTCATCCAGATTGCTTGTGCCGCTTACCTGCGTCACCGCGGTCTCGGCTTGCTCATTCCCACATGGCCTGAAGCACAACCCGGCAGTATGTGGATGGAAACCGTTTGGAGTGCAGCCGACGGTCCCATGAGGCATAATCTCGTCATCCACTTTCTGCACACACGCATCATTCCCATCCTCATCCTCGGCCACTCCATTGGCCTGGCTATCAGCATCGCCAAGCGCGCGTCGCTGGAGCCGAAGCTCAGAAACCTGGGGAAGTGGATCCTGGTGCTCGTCGCGCTGCAAATCGTGCTGGGCGTGCTGGTCATCTGGAAGGGCCGCCACGCGCACATCACCAATACCCACGTGATGCTTGGCGCGCTCATCTGCGCCGTCACCGCACTCCTCTACGCACGCGCCCGCCGCTGCGCCATGGCATGAGCCCCACCACCACCGCCGATACCGAAGTCCCCCACGCCAATGCCGAGCCCGGCATTCTGGCCGACCTGCTCGACCTCACCAAGGCCCGGCTCAACATGCTCGTGCTCATCACCACGTTTGTGGGATACTGGATGGGCGCGACCGGCCACATCGAGTGGCTGCGCCTGCTGCAGGCCATGCTGGGCACCGCGCTCTGCGCCGCCAGTGCCGCGGCATTCAATCAACTGTGGGAGGTAAAGGTGGATTCCATGATGCCCCGCACCGCCTCACGCCCCATCGTCGCGGGCCGCATGACGGGACGCTCCGCATTCGGCATCGCCATACTCCTGGGGATCGTAGGCACGACCTGGCTGTGGCTGGCAGTGAATGCCCTCAGCGCCATCCTTGCCGCCAGCACCATCGTCATCTACGTGCTGCTCTACACCCCGCTCAAGCGCGTCAGCGCTTGGTGCACGATTGTCGGCGCAGTCAGTGGTGCCATCCCGCCAGTCGTCGGCTGGGCGGCGGCAAACGAAAATCTCTCGCTCGGCGCGTGGGTGCTCTTCGGCATTCTCTTCGCGTGGCAGATGCCCCACTTCCTCGCCATCGCCTGGATGTATCGCGACCAATATCGCTCCGCTGGACTCGTGATGCTCAAGCGCGATGACCACACCGGCCTACCCACGGCGATCATCAGCCTGCTCTTCACGTTCCTCCTTACCGGGATCACGATGATTCAGTTCAATGCCGGCTTCGCAGGCAGCATGTATCTGGGCGGCGCGCTCATCATTAATAGCTTCTTCTTCCTGGCCGCCCTGCACTTCACGGCCGACCGCTCCCGCCCCGTCGCCCGGCGCCTCTTTTTCGCGAGCATCATCTACCTGCCGCTCATTCTCGGGCTCATGGTCTTTACGAAAGCCTAGATGAAACGTCCAATATCCAACGCCCAACGTTCAACGCCTAATGGGCAACCATCGGCTTCGGATAATTGCAGCGGTAACGTATTCAAATTTCAGAAACATTCCACGCCCCGAAACATTGGATGTTGGACGTTGGACGTTGGACGTTGGACGTTCTGCATCCTCCTCCTGCTCCTCTGCTCCTGCAAGCCCGCCCCTAAGCCGCTCACCAAGCTCTATCAGCTTCCCACCTTCACGCTCACCGAGCGTTCCGGCCAGCCTTTCGATTCTGCCACGATGCGTGGCAAAGTCTGGGTTGCCAGCTTCTTCTTCGCCAGTTGCCCCGGCCCCTGCAACTTGCTCAACGAGCAGATGAAGGCCATTCATCAGGGCAATACGGGTGTTCACCTTCTTTCCATTTCCACGGATGTGGATGATACGCCTGCGGTTCTTAGCGCATATGCAAAGGCGCGCAATGCTGACGCCCGCTGGCTTTTCCTGACCGGAAAAAAGGACGAGGTCTTTGACCTCAGCACCAAAGGCTTCAAGCTTGCACTCGCCGATGCGCCGAATGTGAACATCGCCGACAAATTCATCCACAGCACCAAGATCGCCCTCATCGATCAGCAGGGCTGGATTCGGGGCTACTACGACGGTTTTGGCGATAATGCCCCGGCCGATGTCGCCCGGCTTCTTGCTGACATCAAACGCGTGCAACAGGAACACTGATTTCCCATGACCGCCGCCGACCTGCCTCCGATTAACGCCAGCCTCAACGCGCTCGCCACTGTCTTGCTCATCAGCGGTATTATCGCCATCAAACGGGAGGCCAAGCGAGCGCACGGGTATCTCATGGGGGCTACGTTTGTGGTTTCGACTGTCTTTCTCGCCCTATACCTTGCGCACAAGTATCTTGTCTATCTGGAGCACGCCGCCGACCCCTCTCGCGCGCTGCACACCCCCTTTGGCGGGGACGGCTTCTGGCGGCCGCTTTACTACACGATGCTCATCAGCCACATCATTCTGGCGATTACCGTGCCCCCGCTAGCCATCATCACCATGCGCCACGCCGTCCAGGGCCGCTACGAGAAGCACCGCCGTTGGGCCAAGGTGACCTTCCCCATCTGGCTCTACGTCAGCGTCACAGGCGTGCTCGTTTACTTTTTCCTGTATCGCTGGTTTCCCGGGAAGGTGTAGTATGATTAATATGGATTACCGCCAAGAAGCACTGTTTCTACCCCGGAGGGGTACCGGACAGTAGCCGGGGGTATCACCCCCGGAAAAACATGCGTGTGCGTTGCACCCCGGATGGGGTGCCGGAAGCGACATCTTGGCTTTTGATCGTCTAAGGGGATTTTCGAGGATATTGGAGGAGAATTCCTGAGTTCCTAAGTAGCATTGAACCACGCGCCCCGTCGACGCGAGTGTCCAAGCCCCTGCTTCGCGCCCTTGGTAGGCTGGCTTTCTTTTTCTACCTGCCTGCGAGTCTTCGGGATTCTTGGCATCTTGGTGGTTCATTCGTTTGGTTTCAACTCTGCAGGGTTACAGTGTCACGAAGTGCATCGTTCTCGTTCAGCGGTGTCTTGAAATAATTCACATTCCAATAGGCTGAAAGAGCCGCCAACAGAGGTGGAGGTTCCGTGGCACAGGGGACGCATAGGGATATTTCGAACAAAATCGAAACCCATGCTTTACTCATTCGATCACCACCACCAAGCCGACAACAGCCAGAACACGCTCGCGCCCGGAGAACTCTGCGATGAGCAGTTGATGTCGCAGATAAAGGAAGGCGACGAGGCCGCGCTGGCCACACTTTACCGCCGCCACACGCCGCTGCTGCGCACTATCGTGAGCCGTGTCATCAACAACGACACGGACACGGATGACCTCATCCAGGAAATCTTCTGCGAGGTGTGGCGGCAGGCCGCGCACTACTCGGAGGAAAAAGGGAAGGCACTCGGCTGGCTGGTGACGCTGGCCCGCCGCCGCGCCATCGACAAATTGCGCAAGAAGCAGGCTTACCAACGTGCCGAGGAGCGCTTGCTTGAGGAAACCAAGCGCGAACCACAACAAGAAGGCTACACCGGCAACGAAGAAACCAGTGACCGTGCCGAGATTCTCCAGCGCATCATCAGCACCCTTCCCGAGGCTCAGAGCGAGGCGCTGAAGCTCGCGTTTTACCGCGGTATGAGCCAGCGCGAAATTGCGGCGCAAACGGGCATACCGCTCGGAACCATCAAGACCCGTCTGGAACTGGCGGTGAGGAAAGTGCGCACGGCTATCCTATCCAATGGCGGAGCCGAAGAGTGGGCTGCCTGAGGCGGCGATTGAGGTGAGATGCCCCACATGTTTCCGACTCCGATTCGCTCGCAAATCGGAACACGAAAACGGGCATCCGCCGCCGCCCTTTGCGACGATTTTCCCTTCGACTCCCTTCCGACATGACACAACCCGTCCAGCAGCAGCGGTTCACCGAGCCGCACCTCCATAACACCACCTCAACCGATGAGATCATTCAGGGCGAACTCGTTGCGCTTTACCACCGCTCCGACGCTCTGCTTCGGGAACTCACGATCGTCCGACGACGCATGGATGAGCTCCATGCGGCGATTCAGAAAGAGCCAATTACAGTGGACTCGCTGAGACAAACCATTGAAGCGAGGAAAGCCGATGCGGAGGTCGAGCAGTCGAATCCAGCGCGACTCTCACTTCTCGCTTCACCACCGCCCTCACTACGCCCCGTGCGCGAGGCACGCTGCAATGAAGCCCTTGAATAGCGCATGAGGTACGTTGGGCTTGCTTTGAAATTCTGGGTGGTACTGGCATGCCATGAACCACGGATGATCGCGCAGTTCTACGAGTTCCACTAGGTTCCCGTCGGGCGACGTGCCTGAAATGATGAAGCCAGCCTCCTCCATCTTCTCCTTATAGGTGTGATTGAACTCGTATCGGTGCCGGTGGCGTTCCCGGATGGACGTTGCACCATAAAGCTGTGCAGCCCTTGAGCCCGCCTTGAGTTCCGTCGGCCATGTGCCCAGGCGCATGTTGGCACCTTTGCCGCGTACCTTCTTTTGCTCAGGGAGCAGATCGATTACAGGGTGGGGGGTCTTGGCGTTAAATTCCGTGCTGTTTGCACCGGTAAGGCCAAGCACGTTGCGGGCAAACTCGATCGTGGCGATCTGCATTCCCAGACAAAGGCCGAGGTAGGGCAGCTTGTGCACTCGCGCAAACTGTGCCGCGCGTATTTTGCCTTCGATGCCCCGGCTGCCGAAACCTCCTGGGACGAGCACTCCCGCCACTTCGTGGAGGAAAGGCTAGGGGTCATTCGCTTCCAAATCCTCCGCATCGACTTCCACCAACTCGGCTTTGCAGTCCATGGCCGCCGCCGCGTGGGTGATGGATTCGTAGATGCTTTTGTATGCATCCTTGTGGTCCAGGTATTTCCCCACGATGGCGATGCGCACGCGCTTCTTCGGGCTCTTCACCCGCTTCACAAATTTCTCCCAGTCCGTCATCACCGCAGGAGGCACGTCTATCCCCAGCCGTTCGCACACGATACTGTCGAGGCGTTCCTGCTGAAGCATCAGCGGCACCTGGTAAATGGTATCCTCCACGTCGCGGCACTCCACCACCGCTCCCGCGGGCACGTTGCAAAATGTGGAGAGCTTGCGGCGCGTGTCCTCACCCAGCGGATGCTCGGTGCGGGCGATGAGCACATCTGGATGCAGGCCGATCTCCCGCAACTTCGCGATGCTCTGTTGCGAGGGCTTCGTCTTCAGTTCGCCCGCCGCTTTGATGTAAGGCACGAGCGTTACGTGCATGATGATCGCGTTTTGCGTGCCGACCTCCTGGATGAACTGCCGGATGGCCTCGAGGAATGGCAGGCCTTCGATATCGCCCACGGTGCCGCCGATTTCAGTAATGAGAACATCGCAAGGGTGTGCCGCGGTCAGTGCGTACACGCGGCGTTTGATTTCATCCGTTACGTGGGGAATCACCTGTACCGTGCGGCCGAGGTAATCGCCGCCGCGCTCGTTCTTCAGCACGGTCTCGTACACTTGGCCCGACGAGGAACTGTTCGCGCGGCTCAGCACGCAATTGGTGAAACGCTCGTAGTGGCCGAGATCCAGATCGCACTCAGCGCCATCATCCAGCACGTAAACTTCCCCATGCTCAAAAGGGTTCATCGTACCGGGATCCACGTTCAGGTAAGGATCGAGTTTCTGCAGGCCGACCCTGAGCCCGCGGTGTTCCAGCAGCGTTCCAAGCGCTGCGGCGCAAAGCCCCTTCCCGAGGGAACTCACGACGCCGCCTGTGACAAAGATGTATTTCATGTGTGGTGTAAAAAAATATCAGACT
>JAYUWZ010000049.1:0-4809 GCA_043753265.1 Verrucomicrobiaceae bacterium | reverse complement strand
GTGGGAGATCGCTGGCGGACTCAAGGAGGGCGAACGTGTGGTAACGGCTGGCAATATGCTGCTCGATGGCCAGGCGCAGATTAATCATCCGGCGGAGGCTGCCGCGCCCGGGCCCAAGAACGTGCTCGATGAAGCCAAACAGAAGGCGGCGATGCAGTTCTTTTCCACGATGTCGGTGCTCTCGGAAGCGCTCGCAGGCGACAAGGCCGGTGACTTTC
This sequence comes from Verrucomicrobiaceae bacterium, assembly GCA_043753265.1. Lineage (GTDB taxonomy): Bacteria > Verrucomicrobiota > Verrucomicrobiia > Chthoniobacterales > Chthoniobacteraceae > SXWH01. The sequence continues at coordinate 4,591 of JAYUWZ010000049.1, read as the reverse complement.
GCAAAACGGCGAAGGAGCTTCCTGCCATTGCCGATGCGGTATCCGTGGCCTTTGGAGAGCGCGCGCAAGCGCTCGCAAAACTCTCGCGTCTGCCTGACACGGGCGAGATCGTCGCGCAGCGCGCGGCGTTTTATCCGCTGAGCGAGGCGGCGGCGGAGTTCGCGCTGGCGCTACGCCGTGAAGCGACGGGCATGGAAGCCGTGAAGGTCTTTGCCTGTGACATGGCGAAAGGAAATGTGCCCAGCGCGCAGAAGGAGCGCGGGCACTGGGTGCAATTGCAAACAGACCTGCGAAATCCCTTCTGGGGCTCGCAGATGCTGGAGTGCGGAGCGGAGGTGCGCCCGTGATCGCGGCGCTCATCGCATGGTCGATGCGCAACCGATTCCTGGTCGCGTGCGCCGCTTTGCTGCTCATCATCCTTGGCATTCGCGAGGTGCGCCGGGCACCGGTGGATGCGATTCCCGATCTCAGCGAAAACCAGGTGATCGTATTTGCGGACTGGATGGGTCGTTCCCCTGAGGAGGTGGAAAGCCAGGTGACGTATCCGCTTTCCACGAATCTCCAGGGACTCGCCGGCGTGAAGGCGGTGCGCGCGAGCTCCATGTTTGGCTTTTCGCTGCTCACGGTGGTGTTTCGGGATGAGGTGGATAACTACTTCGCACGGACGCGCGTGCTCGAGCGACTGAATACCATTGCCGACGCAATGCCGCCCGGGGTGACTCCCCGGCTGGGTCCCGATGCCAGCGGGCTTGGCTGGGTTTACCAATACTATCTCGACGTGGATCCCGCCAAAGTGCCTGACAGCGATGGCAAGGCTGGTGGGTATGACCTCGGACGGCTCCGCGCGGAGCAGGATTTCTACGTGCGGTATGCGCTGCAAGCGGTGCCAGGCGTTGCAGAAGTCGCGAGCGTGGGCGGCTTTGTGCGGCAGTGGCAGGTGGAGGTTTCCTCGCTGAAGATGAAGGCGGCGGGAGTCTCGCTGAGCGAGGTGATGGAGGCTGTGGGACAGAGCAACCTGAACGTGGGCGGCAAGGTCATCGAGGAAAACGGAATGGAGTTTGTCGTGCGGGGCGTGGGTCTGGTGACCAAAGCCAGCGACCTGGAAAGCGTGGTGCTGAAGGAACGCGAGGGCACTCCGGTTTACCTGCGCGATGTGGGGCGTGTGGAAATCGGCGGCGATTTCCGGCGTGGTGCGCTGGATGTGAATGGGCGCGAAGTGGTCGGCGGCATCGTGGTGATGCGGACTGGCGAGAACGCGCATGCGGTCATCCGCGCGGTGAAGGAGGAGATTGCGCGCATCACTCCCGGGCTGCCTCCGGGGGTGAGCATCAAGCCTTTCTATGATCGCAGCGAGTTGATCGATCGCACCATCGATACACTGAAGCACGCGCTCGTGGAGGAGGTCATTCTGGTGACGCTCGCGCACATCATTTTTCTGTTCCACTTCCGGAGCATTCTTATCGTCACCTTTCCCCTGCCCGTCAGCATCCTCGTTTCATTCGTGCTGATGCGGCAGTTTGGGATCACATCGAACATCATGTCGCTCGCGGGCATAGCGATTGCGATTGGTGTGCTGGTCGATGCGGCCATCGTGATGACGGAAAATGTGATTCGTCATTGCGAGGAGGCGGAGGCTGCGAAGGAGCGGAGGCTCAAGGAATCCGGCTACACCGGTACAAAGCCCGTGCGACTCACTGCGAAGGAGACGTTTGACGTGACGCTGGCTGCGGCAAGGCAGGTGGGGCGGCCTATCTTTTTTGCAATGGCGATTATCATCCTGGCATTTGTGCCGGTGTTTGCGCTCACGGGGCAGGAGGGAAAACTGTTTCATCCCCTCGCCTTTACGAAGACCTTTGCGATGATTGGCTCCACGCTGCTCGCGGTGACCATCATACCCGTGCTTTGCGCGGTGCTGGTGCGTGGGCCGTTTCATCGCGAGGAGGATAACTGGGTGATGCGCGGGCTGCTGAAGATTTACCAGCCGGTGCTCGATTGGGCGCTGGGGCATCGCAAGAGCGTGCTGGCGGGAGCGGGAATCATCCTGGCGCTTGCGCTGACACTGGCGTTCGGCCTGCCACGGAGCTGGCTGGCACGCATGGATCACTGGCCGCGTACGCAAAAGGCGTTTACTGGGATCGGCGGGGAATTCATGCCGCCGCTGCAAGAGGGCAGCCTGCTATTCATGCCGGTGTTTACGCCAGCCACGAGCCTCACCGAGGTGAAGCGAGTGATGGCGTGGCAGGATCGGGTGATTGCCGAGATGCCCGAGGTCCTCAGCGTAGGGGGCAAGCTCGGCCGCGCGGAAACTGCGACCGATCCAGCCCCTGTGGAGATGATCGAAACGACCATTATGCTCAAGCCGGAAGCCCAGTGGCGCCCGGGAATGACGCCGGAAAAACTGCGCACGGAATTGACGGAGAAGCTCGGGCAGGTGCCGGGCTACGTTTCCGGTGCGTTCTTGCAGCCGATCGAGAATCGGCGGCTCATGCTGGCGACGGGAATCCGTGCGCAGCTTGGGGTGAAGATTCTTGGGGATGATCTCGATACGCTCCAGCGGCTCACTTTCGAGGTGGAGCGCGCGATTCAGCAAGTGCCGGGTGCGGCGGGAGTGTCACCGTTGCGCGTGCAGGGCAAGCCATACCTGGAGATTGTGCCGGATCGTGAGGCAGCCGCGCGCTTTGGATTGAGGCCCGAGCAGTTGTTTGAAGTGGTGGAAGCGGGGCTCGGCGGGCGAGTCGTTGCCACCACGCTGGAAGGGCGCAAGCGCATCCCCATCCAGGTGCGACTGGAGCGCGCGGAGCGGGACGACATCGAGCGTCTCGGCGCGATTCTTGTGGCGACGCCGAGCGGCAAGCACATCCCGCTTGCGGAGGTGGCGACCATTCGCCGCACCAGCGGGCCCAATGAAATCCAAAGCGAAAACGGGCGGCTGAAAAGCTACGTGCAGGCGAATGTGCAGGGACGCGACCTCGCGGGATTCGTGGCCGAGGTGCGCGAGCGGGTGGGCCGCATCCCCTTGCCTGCCGGGGTTACGTTTGAATTCGCGGGAGAGTATGAAAATCAATTGCGGCTCATCGAGACCATGTGGGTCGTGGTGCCGGTGGTGCTGATGGTCATATTTGTCCTGCTCTTCCTCGTGTATCGCAGCGTGAAGGAGGCTGCGCACGTCATCCTGGCAGTACCCTTCGCGCTCTCGGGCGGGGTGTTTCTGCAATGGATGCTGGGCTACAACTTTTCCGCCGCCGTGGCGGTCGGCTACATCGCGCTGTTTGGCACCGCGATTCAGACGGGTGTGGTGATGGTCGTTTACCTTGAGGAAGCGCTGGAGCGAAAGCGTGTCGCGAGTGGTGGCAAGCTCACACAAGCTGGGTTGCTGGAGGCCATCCGCGAGGGTGCGCGCCTGCGCCTGCGGCCCAAGGTGATGACCGTGGCCACGATCGTCGCGAGCCTGCTGCCCATCATGTGGAGTTCGCGCACGGGTTCCGAGGTGATGAAGCCGCTCGCGGCCCCGGTCATCGGCGGGATGTTGAGTAGTCTGCTCCACATCCTCGTGGTCACTCCGGTGATCTTCGCCTGGCTGCGCGAGAGAGAGCTCAGGCGCGAATCGAAACACGCTATCCTCCCGCCAGCTTCGGTTCCGACTCTGTGATCTCGAACCGGTGCGATTGTGCAACGTCCGGCCGGAGGACAGCCTATGGCAACTCATCAGAGTTTCTCAGGCGTCTGAAGAAGTTCGGCGATGCGCTGGAGGAGGCGCCCTGCTCCGCCGCCGTCTAGCACGCGGTGATCGAAGCTAAGGGTGAGTTGCGCTTCCGTTGCAGGCAGAAATGCGCCTTTGGCCTTATCCCAATTCGGAACGACCCGGCCTGCGCCCAGACCAAGCACCATGGTTTGCTCGGGGAGCGGAATCGGGGTGGCCCATTCCAGGCCGAACGTTCCGAAGTTTGTGACCGTCGCGATGGAGCCGCCCTGCGCGGTCCCGGGAAGCCGGCGCTGTCGAGCGAGATCGACGAGTTCATTGTAGCGCACGACCATCGAGGAGAGCGTGGTCTGGTCGGCATCGCGAAGCACGGGCACGAGCACTCCATCCTCGGCCTCGACTGCGAAACCTACGTCGATGGCTTTTGGATGCACGATCCGGTCACCAATGAGCCGCCCGGCTGGCGCGCTGTTTTCCGCAAGCGCGATGGCGAGTGCGCGCAAGGCGTAGAGGGCGGGGCCGGGCTTCGGATCGCTGGCTTTGCGATGCGCAAGCAACGTGTCGAGCTGGACGCTGCGGCCGACGGTTGCGAGCGGTCGCGAGCAGGAGCGGCGCATTGCGTCGGCGACCGCGACGCGCATGGGAGATGCAGGAGAAATTTTGTGTTCGTCGAGTTTGGCGACAAATTTCTCGAAGTCCTGGATCGTTACGCGTCCAGCGGCGCCACTGCCCGGGATGCCGGCGAGGTCTGCGGCATGCATGCCGAGCTCGTTCATACGGGCCTTGAGCCGGGGCGACAGATAGCTGGCACCCGCGGCGTGCGCGGGCACTGGCAATCCGCGGAGGGTAGGCTCGACCCCACTCCGGCTCTGGGCGGATGCAGATGCCGCG
>JAYUWZ010000048.1:0-2173 GCA_043753265.1 Verrucomicrobiaceae bacterium | reverse complement strand
AAAATCTGAGACACAGGGCGCGGGTGATTTTTGTAATTTTCGGTGATCCCCTCCGAGGGGGCTGCCCGAGGCGGGGCGCCTCGGGCGGCAGGCGAGGGCGCCCGCGCTCCCCAATGCCCTTTGCTCGCAACTTCGCATGATCCCGGTTCATCTCCCACACAAAATCAATCGCCCATGTTTGGGTTCTCAGGAGACCGTTTTTAAAAAGGCGCTTCGCGCCACCTTCGATGCGAATGCCCACTGGAGACTCGACCGTCTCGGTTCATCTCCGCACAAACAATCACGGCCAGTGTTATGGTTCTCAGAATGGCAGCGTAAAGAAAGACTTAACGAATAGGCGGGCATGATGCAGCGCCTCGCTTCTGATACATGAAAGGCGAGGACTAGAGTTCAAAGCAGACATTAATAAAATCAATGTTCTGTTTGGATTTACCGATTAGGTAAATGAACAGGGCTTCTGGCAGTGTCGCGTGCATGAAAGCCCAGTTTGAGAGCGACATGGAAACCATCCGGCAGGAGCAGGCGCGTATTCGCCGGCTCGTGCATCGAGTCGATGAGCATATTCACGAGCTTTCAGAGCAGCTCCACCGGGAGCCTTTGGAAGATGCGTCCCCCACTCCACCCCTGGCTGCGACCGTGCCCCTCAGAAACAGCGGAGCGACTTCCTCCCCGCCTACTCCTCCGAAGCCAGCGGTCGCACCCCAGAACCTCAATCTTCCCACGCCGCTCGCGTCATCCGTCGACGCTGCATCAGCGCCATTCCCCCGGCCACGCGATGAGAGAGCTGAAACCTTTCCACAGTCCGCTGCCGGGCCGGGGGCAACATCGGTACCGCAAGAGCCCTCTATCCCGGCAGCGGGCAAGGAAACGCCAATGGGAGAAGACACAGAAGGCCTCGAGATTCGCTTTGGGCGGGTGTGGCTCGTGCGGATTGGAATCGTGATTTTGCTCACGGGTCTCGTGTTCCTGGGCAACCTCGCCTACCAGCACATCGTCCCCAAGCTGGGTCCTGCGGGAAAACTTTCGCTGATCGCCCTCGCTGGCGGCTTGCTGTGCGTAACCGGCTGGAGGCTGGAGCGGCGGCGCGAATCGCTCCGCAACTACGGACGCGTGCTCTTTGCCGGTGGATGCGCCGCGCTTTACTACACCGCCTATGCCGCGCATTTCGTAAAAGCGCTTCAGGTCATCCCCAGCCCCCTCGCAGGCGGCACGCTTTTGCTGGCACTGGCGGGCGGCATTGTATGGGTGGCGCATCGGCGCAAGTCCGAACCCATGGCCCTGCTCGCGGTGCTGCTGAGCTACTATGTCTCCAGCATTAATCCCATCGGTGGGTTCACACTCTTTTCCTCGCTGCTGCTCACGGGTTGCGCTATGTTCTTTCTTGTCCGCAATCGGTGGACGAAACTGACTTTTGCGAGCCTGGTCGGAACGTATGCCAGCTACGCATGGTGGCGGATTTTTAGCGGCGCGATGGGAGCGGAAACTACGCCGGTCGCCACACAGATCGGATTTCTCGCCGGCTATTGGGCGATCTTCACGGTGGGCGGCTTCCTCATTTCCCGCTCAGTGATGCATGCCTCCCTGCGCACCACGTTTGTCTCGCTGAACAATGGCGCATTCTTCGGACTGGGGGCGCTGGCGTTTTCCTTTGGAGCGCCGGGGGAATTCTGGCTGTTCTCGGTCATCCTCGGAGTGGTGCTGCTAGGACTCGCAAAGCTCGCTGCGCTGCGTGATCCGGACGATGCGGGAATGGATGCCGCATATCTCATCCAAGGCCTGGTGCTGCTCGCGCTGGGGCTCACTGCGAAACTGACCGGCTACCAGATGGCACTCATGTTCGCGGCGCAGAGTGTGGTGTTACTCACGGGTGGAGGCAAACGCCACCACACCGTGCGGCAGGTCGCAGCGGCGATCAGCGGCATTCTCGCATTTGCGCTCGTGTGGAACAAGCTCCCCTCGCGCACACTGGAGTATTCGCTCACCGGTGCAGCCGTCACCCTTGTACTAGCATTCGATGCCTGGTGGCTGAAGCGGAAAAACTGGAGGGAAGAAGATCTGCATCCTGCTCCCGCAGTAATCGTGGGCTTTGCGCTCCTGCTGGGCACATTCAGCTTGTATTGCGGCGTGGGAGCCCAGGCGATGGTGCCGTGGCTTGCCTTGGGAGCCGTCCTGC
>JAYUWZ010000047.1:0-4816 GCA_043753265.1 Verrucomicrobiaceae bacterium | reverse complement strand
CGCTGGAGCTGGCGCTGGAAATTTCGCGAAAAATCGAAGCGACCGCATGAGGCTCTACCTTGTCGCAGGCGAGGCGAGCGGAGATTCGCGCGGCGCGGAGTTGATGCGGGCGGTGCACGAGCAGATGCCGGGCGCGGAATTCATCGGTGCGGGAGGTCGTGAGATGAAGGCGCTGGCCGCAACACTTTCGCCAACGGCAGCACCGATTTTTGACTGGGCGGATGAGGCGGTGGTGGGGCTGTGGGACGTGTTGAAAAAATACGGCTACTTCCGTGGGCAGATGCGCCGGATGCTGGACGAGATCAGCGCGGTGAAGCCGGACGCGCTCATCACCGTGGACTACCCGGGATTCAACCTGCGCCTGGCGAAGGCTGCGAAGGCGCGCATCCCCGGACTGCGCACGATCCACTACGTGTCGCCGCAAGTGTGGGCATGGCACCGGGGGCGCATTCCGAAAATGGCAAAGTATCTCGACCTGATGCTCTGTCTGTTCCCCTTTGAAGTGCCGATGTATGAAGGCGCGGGCCTGCACGCCGTGTGCGTGGGGCATCCGCTGCTGGACTCGCTTGCGCCAAAGAAACTCGAAGTGGCGCGCGACCCGAATCTCGTCGCCCTGCTCCCGGGGAGCCGGGGCAAGGAAGTGCGGAAGATTTTTCCCATCATGCTCGATGCAGCGCTGCACCTCCGCATGTCGCGCCCAAAGCTGCGCTTCGAGGCGGCGGCGGCTAGCGAGGCCCTGGCTGTGGAGATGGATACATGGCTTGCATCGCGAGGACAGGACACGAGCTTTTGCCCGATCGTGCTGCACGGTGCGCACAGCCTCATGCAGCGGGCTGGCGCGGGCATGGTGTGCAGCGGTACCGCCACACTGGAGAGCACGTATTTCGGCCTGCCGATGACCATTCTCTACAAGGTCGCGTGGCTCACCTATGCCGTGGGAAAACGCCTCGTGAAGATCCCGTGGCTGGGCCTTCCCAATGTGCTCGCAGGGCGGGAGATTTGCCGGGAGTTCATCCAGGACAAGGCACAGCCCAATCTCATCGCCAATGAAATGCTGCAATTGCTGGAGCACCCCGCCACGCGCGACATGCAATCGCGCGCGCAGCGGGATGTGATTGCCAGTCTCGGCGAACCCGGCGCCGCACGCCGCGCGGCAGAGGCCATCGCAGCAACTCTCCGCGCATGATGCCCGACCTCACTCTTGCATCCTGGCTTCTCGCCATCGTCGCCGGCCTGGGCGTGGGCATTTCCAAGAGCGGCTTTACCGGCGTGAGCCTCGTGCACGTGCTGGTGATGGCCCATATCTTTGGCGACAAGCTGAGCACCGGCGTGGTGCTGCCCATGCTGGTGGTGGGCGACATTTGCGCCGTGCTTGCGTTCAAGCGCCACGCCGTGTGGAAGCACGTCGCGCGCACGCTGCCCATCGCTTGCGTCGGCGTGATTCTCGGCACGTGGATGATGACTCTCATCCCCGACTACGCATACCGGCCCATCATCGGCTGGACGGTGCTCGTGCTCGTGCTCCTCCAACTGTGGCGCATGCGCGATCCTGCGCGCTTTGAGCATGTGCCGAATTCGTGGGTCTTCGCCGCATGCATGGGACTGCTCGCGGGGGTCACCACCATGATGGCCAATGCTGCTGGCCCTGTGATGGGGCTGTATTTCCTGGCAGTAGGGCTGCCCAAGTACCAGCTCACCGGCACGAGCGCGTGGTTTTTCCTCATCCTCAATATTTATAAAATCCCCTTCAGTATGGGGCTCGGACTCATCCGCACCGATACACTGCTTTTCAATGTGGTGCTGATTCCCGCCATCATCATCGGTCTCTTCGCTGGCCGCTGGCTGCTCGCCCACGTTTCGCAAAAGTTGTTCGATGGCCTCATCCTAACCTTTGCCGCAGGCGTCGCGCTGTGGCGAATCGGCTTCTTTGATCTCGCACGTGGCCTCTTCGGCTGACATATCACGCGCACATGTGGGTCTTTCTTTCTCGCAATCCCGCCATTGGCCAATTGCTGCTCCGAATGTTTCTTGGAGCCATCTGCATCTACGCCTATGGGTGGGAGAATCTCGCGGGCGGCATGGCCGAATGGCGGAAGATGGGCACGGATTTCAAGGCTGTCGGCATCACGTTCTGGCTACCCTTCTGGGGCTTCATGGCCACTATGGCCTGGACGCTGGGAATGCTGCTTTTCATCGTTGGTTTCGCCTTCCGGCCGGCGTGCCTTTTCATCTCGCTCATTCTCATTGTGCTCATGGTCCACGACTACAAAGTGGGCGGGCTCAAGAATGCGGACGGGGAGATTATTCTGCTCTCCGTCTTTTTCTCGATGATCTTCATCGGTCCTGGAAAATACAGCGTGGATAAACAATAAACCACCATGCGACTCTGGCCGCTGCTCCTCGCTCTCGCAGTGCTCATCGTGGGCCCCATCCTCCTCCGGCCCAAGGGCGAATCCGGTGCGCTGAAGGGGCAGGATACAGTCGTTGTCATCACGCCGCACAATGAGGCGATCCGGGCCGAATTTGGGCGCGGCTTTCGCGAATGGTATCTTGCGAAGACAGGGCGCAGTATCGTGGTCGATTTTCGCACACCCGGCGGCACCAGTGAAATCACCAAGTTCCTCGGTGGTGAGTACGATGGGGCATTCCGCCGCCACTGGGAGAAAACGCTGGGGAAGCCATGGAGCCAGGACGCGGCCTCGGGCTTCAGTAACGGCAGGCTCAAGAAAGAAGACCCACCAATCCAGCATGAGGCGCGCAGGGCATTTCTCGATTCAAACGTCAGTTCCAATATCGACGTATTTTTCGGCGGTGGGTCCTTCGATTTTCAAAACGTCGCCGCGCAGGGATTCATCGTGGATTGCGGGTATGTGAAGGCGCATCCCGAATTGTTCGGCACCGCCATTCCGCAAATCGTGGGTGGTGAGCCTTATTACGATCCGGAAGGCCGCTGGATTGGCACCACCATTGGCGCGTTTGGCATTGCCTCGAATCGCGACCAGCTCAAGCGCCTGAAGCTGCCCGAGCCCCGGCAATGGGTCGATCTCATTGACTCCGGCTATTTCCACGGGCTCGCACTCGCAAACCCCACGCAAAGCAGCTCTGCCAACAAAGCCTTCGAGATGCTCATCCAGCAGCAGATGAATGAGACTACGGCTGGGCTCACCGCAGGATCGAAGGAAGAAGAGGCGGCGGTGGCAAAGGGCTGGGTGCTCGGCATGCGCATGCTCCAGCGCATCGCGGCAAATGCCCGCTACTTCACCGATTCGTCGGCAAAGATTTCGCTCGATGTGGAATCCGGCGAGGCGGTGGCGGGGATGACCATCGATTTCTACGGCCGCTACCAGAGCGAGATGGTGCGCCGCGAGGATGGCACCTCACGAATCGCCTACGTGAACGCCGAGGGCGGCACCAGCTACGGCGTGGATCCCATAGCCTTGCTGCGTGGCGCTCCCCATCGCGAGCAGGCCCTTGCTTTCATCGAGTATGTGATGGGAGACGGTCAGAAACTGTGGGGTTGGAAAGCCGGCACTCCCGGCGGTCCCCGCCACCACGCGCTGCGCCGCATGCCCATGCTGCCCGCGCTCTACGCACCGGAGTTTCGCGAGCTGCGCAGCGACCCGGAACTTCAGCCCTACGACCTGTCGAAGGCCTTCGTGTATCAGGAAAAGCGAACCGGGAAATTATTCCGCACACTCGCGTTCATCATCCGGGTGATGTGCATCGACACGCACTCGGAATTGAAAACCGCGTGGGCGGCCTTGATTGAAGCCAAGGCGCGCACAGGCTCGTTCCCCCCGCAGGCGCTCGCCGCTTTCGGGGAGGTGGCAAGCGTGGACTACACCGCCGCGCTCGGCCGCATCTACGAAACCGTGCGCGACAAAAACAAAATCAAGGAAGTGCAGTTGGCCAAGGAACTCTCCGCTCACTTCCGCGCAAACTACCGGCGCGCCGCCGAACTCGCCCGGGAAGGGAAATAGTACGTAGTCCCGCCTTTAGGCGGAAGGACCGGGGAGCCTTGCGAAGCCGTTTGCGTATATCAATAGGGCTGGGTGATTCGCGCAGTGCATTCCGGCTAAAAGGGGGGACTACGTAATAACAAAGGCGCCGCGAACAATGCCCGCGCCGTCTTGAAATTTCAGATGATTGGTGTGGCCTGCTTCGCAGCGCGACGGCGACGCGTGGGGCGAAAGTCGCGGTCGCGCGGCCGCAAGACGAATGGCTGCGGCACTTGCGCTGATACGGGTTTCCGGTTCCAGTGGCGCTCGCCATGAGATTCCTCCTTCTGACCCTGCTTGTTCTGTTCTGCCTCCCCGCGACCGCTGCGCAGGCAAAGCCGAACATCATCTTCATCCTCAGCGACGACCTCGCGCAGGGAGACATTGGCGCATACGGGCAAAAGCTTATCCAGACCCCGAACCTCGATCGCATGGCGCGTGAAGGCACCCGTTACACGCAGGCCTACTGCGGCACGAGCGTGTGCGCGCCGAGCCGGGCTTCGCTCATTACAGGGCTGCACAGCGGGCACTGCCCCGTGCGCGGAAACTGGGAGATCGCAAAAGGCGAGGGGCAGTTTCCGCTGCCGGAAAAAACGGTGACGGTTGCGCAGATTCTCAAGACTGCCGGCTACTCCACCGCATGCGTCGGCAAATGGGGCATGGGCATGTTCGATACCACCGGCAGTCCGCTGAAAAAGGGCTTCGACCACTTCCTCGGCTATAACTGCCAGCGTCACGCCCACTCCTACTTTCCCACCTATCTCTACCGCGACGACAAGCAATTCGATCTCCCGGGAAACGATGGCAAGGGCGTGGGC
>JAYUWZ010000046.1:0-2175 GCA_043753265.1 Verrucomicrobiaceae bacterium | reverse complement strand
CCAATGCACAGAATGAATTCTAGGTCCGTCGGTATTTTCGCTATTACGGTTGCCCTTATCGTGGGCGGCGCGATTTATTTTTTGAATAGCGAGCATGCTCCACATGCCACCCCGCCACCCAAGGTGGTGGAGGCGACGCCTGAGCCGAAGAGCAGCTACAGCCCAACGCCCAGGTCCACGCAGAGCGAGACTCCCAGGCCCGACCCGGGAGTGGGCAAGCCTGCCACTCCGCAGACGCCTGCGGCGGATCCGGCGCCGGTGGCAATGACGGAGGACGACAAAAAGATCGACCAAATCCTGAGCCAGCCGACGAACAACACGGACGCGGACAATGCGAACATGGCGCAAAAGCTCATCAGCATCCTGCCCACGCTGACGCCAGAGGGGCAGAGCGAGGCAATCAACCATGTGACAAACCTGCTCTCGGATGAGGAATTCAAGCGTGTGATGCCGATTTGGAAGAACCCTGCCTACAGCCCCGAGGTGCTGGATGTGATTTTGACGGACCTCATGAACCGCGACGACAAGGTGAAGCTGCCCGCGCTGCTGGATGCGGTGAAGGTGCCGAATCATCCCTCGCGCGAAGAGGCCAAGAGCACACTGCAGGTCTTTATCGATGAGGACTACGGGGACGATGTGGGCAAGTGGGAGAAGGGTGTGACGGATTACCTCAAGAAGCTGGCCGCCGAGGAGGCGGGACTTCCCATACCGAATTAAGGGCCGATGAAAATCGTCCTCGCCGGCACCGGCGCCAGCGGCGCCATCTACCTGCAGCGCCTGCTCGACAAGATCGATGCACGCGCGCACGAGGTGCATCTGGTGCTGAGCCCCTACGCGCGGCAGGTGATTCACGACGAGATCGACGCGCTGAGGGTGCCCGAGGGGGTGATTCAGCACGGGGACAAGACGATGAACGTGCCCTTTGCAAGCGGCTCGGCGCGGTTCGACGCGATGGTGATTTGCCCCTGCTCGATGGGCACCGTGGGGCGCATCGCGGCGGGCACAGGGGACACGACCATCCTGCGCGCGGCGGATGTTTTCTTGAAGGAACGGCGGAAGCTCATCGTGGTGCCGAGGGAGACGCCGTGGAACCTGATCCACGCGCGCAACATCTGCACGCTGATGGAGGCCGGCGCGATGGTGATGCCCGCGAGCCCTGGATTTTACAGCCGTCCGCAGACCATCGAACAGGTGGCGGACACGGTGGTGGACCGCATTCTCGATCAAATCGGTCTCCCCGTGCCGGGCACATTCCGGTGGTCGGAGGGCGGCGGCGATGTGGGATGATTTCACACGGGTGCTCGGCTCGGAGTGGCGGGAGCACCTGGTGCAAAAGCAGTTCGTGCTGCCGATCGCGTTCGACCTGGGTGCGACGTTCTTTTTCGCGCTGACGGGGGCGCTCGCGGCCATCCGGCGCGGGTACGACTGGGTGGGGCTCTTTGCGCTGGCTCTAGCGACGGGCGTGGGCGGCGGTTTGATTCGCGACGGGCTATTCATCCAGGCGGGGCCTCCTGCCATGGTGACGGATGGGCGCTATCTGCTCGCGGTGGGGGCGGCGTGCATCGCCGGAGTGATCGTGGCTTCGCACATTGGGAAGATTTACCGGGCGATCGAGCTGCTCGATGCCGTGGGCCTCGGCGCGTATGGCGCGGTGGGCGTGCAGAAGGCGCTGATGGCAGGGCTGAGCATTCCGGCGGCGATCCTCGTGGGCGTGGTGAACGCGTGTGGCGGCGGCATGCTGCGCGATGTGCTGGTGCGCGAGGAGCCGATGGTGCTGAAGCCGGGACAATTCTACGCAGTGGCGGCGCTGCTGGGCTGCGTGCTCTTCTTGACGCTCATCGGGTTTACGAATTGGCCGGTGTCCGTTTCGGCCACGATTGCGGTGGTGGTGACGATTGTTTTCCGGGTGCTGACGCTGACTTTCAAATGGCGGACGAACCCGGTGCGGCCGCTGTTTGGGGCGCGGAGGAAGGCGACGGAGTCGGAGGAATAGGGGAACGTCCAACGCCCAACGCTGAACGTCCAATGGCACAAGCGACGGGTGGACGGTAGAGGCAAAAGAGCGTACGTTTCTACGCCAGTTCTTGGAGTGCGCCTGCCCTCTGGCGCTTTGGAAGGTGGGCGTAGGCGGTGGTGGGATTGCTTTGCGGTTACGAGAGGATTGCCGAACGTGTT
>JAYUWZ010000045.1:0-4819 GCA_043753265.1 Verrucomicrobiaceae bacterium | reverse complement strand
CCGAAGGCTGGATGGTAATCTCCAGCTTTCCGCCGCCCGCGGGGTAGAAGCCGGGGCGCACGAGCTTTACCTCCACGCTCGGGCCGAAGCGGGCGAGGAGCGGAAGGAAGGTGCGCACGAGAAAATCGAACGGCGGCGCAAACGGGTTGTGGGTGCCGCCCTCCAGGGTGATGCGCGAAGGCTCCGCAGCCATCATGAGTGGAGGCAGAATCGTTTGCAGGACAAGCGTGGTGCTACCCGCGGTGCCGATGGCAAAACGGTAGTCGCCCGCGCGGATGCCCTCGGGACGAAAAACAAGTTCCTTGGAGCCAATCTCCACCCCGTCCGAGACAGCATCGCCAATCTGCGTGGCCGCCTGCACCGCGGTGAGGTGCTGGCGCAGGAGGCCAGGCTTGGTGCGGCCTGCGCGGATGTTTACGATGCGGAATGGTTTGCCCGTGACCAGCGACAGCGCGAGCGAGGAGCGGAGGATTTGCCCCCCACCCTCGCCGACCGATCCGTCAATGGTGATCATCTCCTGGCGTTTCATGTGTATTTCCGAGGATAGCGGCATTCACCCGGCATTGTCACTGCGCATGGACTCCTCATGTCTCTTGTCTGCAAACTTGCGCTTCCCGTTGCGCCCGCCCCTCGCTACATCGCTTTGCATGAAGGTCCTCCTCTCAATCGCAGCCGCACTCACCCTCTCGGCGCACGCCGCCGACTCTAAAGGCACGTTCACCAATCCCGCCGACGCCGGCCCGGACTATGCCGTCCAGGGCGAGTATGTGGGCGAAAAATCCGCCGCTCAGGTCGTGGCGCTTGGTGATGGAAAATTTCGCATCATCGGCTACGACAGCGGCCTGCCCGGCACTGGAAAAGCGGACAAAAAAGTCGAGGTCGAGGCGAAGACCGAAGGAGGCAAAGTCCTTTTCGACAAGGATGGATGGAAGGGTGATATCGCAGGGGGCAAGCTCACGGCCACGGATCCAGAGGGCACGAAATACGAACTGACCAAGACCGAGCGCAAGTCTCCCACAATGGGGGCCAAGCCACCGGAGGGTGCGATTGTGCTCTTTGACGGCAAGAACGCCGATGAGTGGAATGGAGGCAAGCTCGATGCCGAGGGCAACCTGCAGGGCGGGGTGACCACCAAGCGCGAGTTTGGCGACTTCTCGTTGCACATCGAATTCCGCACACCCTTCCAGCCCTCCGCACGCGGCCAGGGGCGTGGCAACAGCGGCGTGTATTTTCAAAATCGGTACGAAGTGCAGGTGCTCGATTCCTTCGGACTCAAGGGCGAGAACAACGAGTGCGGCGGCATCTACACGAAGCACAAGCCGCTCGTGAACATGTGCTTTCCGCCGCTCACGTGGCAGACCTACGACGCCGACTTCACCGCAGCGCGCTTTGACGCGGACGGCAAAAAACTCAGCAACGCGAAGCTCACCGTGCGCCACAATGACGTGATCATTCACACAGCCGCGGAAGTGGACACCGCCACGACCGCCGCTGGCAAGAAAGACGGCCCCGGCACGGGGCCCATCCAGCTCCAGAATCACGGCAATCCCGTGGTGTACCGAAACATCTGGCTCGTGGAGAAGAAGTAGCACCATGAGAAGCATGACCGGCTACGGACGCGGCCAGAGCGTCCACGATGGCTCGAAATTCACTGTCGAACTCAACTCTGTAAACCGCAAGCAGAGCGATGTGGTGGTGAGCCTGCCGCGCGAACTCGCCGAGTTGGAGCCGCGCGTGCGCGACGCCATCAACAACGAGGTCACACGCGGGCGTCTCACGGTGGTGATCGCCTTTCATGCGGGCGCGTCGTCCGTGCAAAATCTCGCCCTCGATCGCGCGCTTGCACGCACCTACCTCACCGCGATGAAGGATCTCCAAAAAGAACTGGGTGTCGCCGGGGAGATCACCATCGAAACCATCCTGCGCTCCCCGGGTGTGCTCAAGGCACCGGAGGAACAGGTCTCGCCGGAATTTGCATGGCCCCACGTGGAAAAGGGACTGAAGGCAGCGCTGTCCGATCTACTGAAGATGCGTGAAGCCGAGGGGCGTCACCTCGCGAAGGATCTGGAAAAGCGCCTCAAGACGGTGCGCGATTGCGTGAAGAAGATTCAGAAACATCTGCCCGGTGTGGTGAAGCGCTACCGGCAGAGCCTGCACGAGCGCATCCAGCGCGCAGGCCTTGAACTTCCCATCGACGATGAGCGCATGGTGAAGGAAGTCGTGGTCTTCGCAGACAAAAGCGACATCACCGAGGAACTCACGCGCCTGGAGAGCCACTTCGATCAATTCGCCGCGCACTTGAAAAAAGACGAGGCCGTGGGCCGGACGCTGGAGTTCATGTGCCAGGAGATAGGCCGCGAATTCAACACCCTCGGAGCAAAAGCGAACGATGTGGACATCTCCCAACTCGTAGTGACCTGCAAGGCGGAGATGGAGAAAGTGCGCGAGCAGGTGGCGAATATCGAATAGCGCAATTTCCCCCGACTCTGCGCACTTGTCGCAGGGGCGCTTCCCCCGATAGTTTGGCGCCACTCGCGGCCGCACCGGTCGCGGGGCTTAGCCACCATGTCTCAACGTTCTGGAATTTTATTTGTGATTTCCGCGCCCTCCGGCGGCGGAAAGACCACCCTGCTCGGAATGCTCGCCCAAGCGGGAATGGAGGGACTCGCCTACTCCGTGTCCTGCACTACGCGCGCGCCACGCCCTGGTGAGGTGGATGGCCGCGACTACCATTTCCTCCCCCGGCAGGAATTCGAGAAGCGCATCGCGGAGGGCGACTTCATCGAGCACGCCCGCGTGCATGACAACTACTACGGCACGCTCCGCCGCACGGTGATGGAGGCGCTGAATGCCGGGAAGGATGTGCTGATGGACGTGGACATCCAGGGTGCGGCGCAGATTCGCGCGAATGCCGATGAAAAGCTGCATGCCGCATTGGTCGACGTTTTCCTGATGCCCCCGAGCCGAACGGAACTCGAGCGCCGCCTGCGCAAACGCGCCACGGAGACGGATGCACAGCTCTCGCTCCGGCTGCGCAATGCCGAGGTGGAGATGTCGCACTGGCGCAGCTACCGTTATTTGGTCCTGAGCGGCTCCCCGGAGGACGACTTTGACAACTTTCGCGCAGTCATGCGCGCGGAACGCCAGCGCAGTGATCGGCTGGCAGTTCCGTTCTGATCTGCTACACTTCTTCTCACAATGAACAGCGCGCGCACCATCCGGCCATGAGCGCACCCGTCATCGTACTGGGTGTGACCGGCAGCATTGCTGCCTACAAAGCTGCGGACATCGCGAGCCGGCTCGTAAAGGGCGGCGCGGAAGTGCATGTGGTGATGACCGCGCACGCGGTGGACTTCATCACGCCGCTGACGCTGCAGACGCTCTCACGAAACCCGGTGGTGACCGGTGCAAGGGACGCGCAGCAAGGCTGGAAGCCGGGTCACATCGATCTCGCCGATCGCGCGAACCTCCTGCTCATCGCGCCTGCTACTGCCAATGTGATCGCGGAACTCGCGCATGGTCTCGCGGGACATCCGCTTGCTGAGATCGCACTGGCCACACTCGCTCCAGTGCTCATCGCGCCCGCGATGAACGGCAAGATGTGGCAGCACGCCGCGACACAGGCGAACGTCGCCACACTGAAATCGCGCGGCGTGGAATTCGTCGGCCCCGATCCGGGATTGCTCGCATGTGGATACGAGGGACTCGGTCGTCTCGCCGAGGTGGATGCGATTGTCGCGCGCGCACTCGCGATCGTAGTGAGCACGTAGTCCCGCCTTTAGGCGGAATGCACCGTTCAAAACAAACAGCGCGTTGATGTGCGCGCATGTTTCCTCGCAAAACCTCACGGTGCGTTCCGCCTAAAGGCGCGACACCATGCACGCGATTTTCCACGCGTGTGTTCGCGAAAATTTCGCATCGCGCATGCGCGCGATGCGTAAATCGCGCGCAAAAATCCGCATTCATCGCAATCGGCGACGCGATATTTTTGAACATCGCGCAAGATTTTTTTCGGATCTGCTGAAAATAATTTTCTTCCCATGGCGTGGCATGCGTCCCGCGAAGACCTTGTACCCATCAAGCTTCCAGCGCGCCGCTTGCGTTTTGGTGTTTCGAATTTTCCGACGTAACCCCAAAATGTTGTGCCTCGACTCTTTAGAATCCTGTTGACGCGTCTACATGTTGTGGCTACCTCCAAGCCGCAAGTCAAAGAGTGATGTCTAACTCTTCCAACACGATCTCCTACAGATTTTTGATCCGCCTCTCGGACGGAAAGGGGGTGTATCAATAATGGCCGCACCAAAGAAAAAAGCCGCTCCGGCAAAGAAAGCTGCTGCTCCTGCAAAGAAGGCAGCACCCAAGAAAAAAGCCGCAGCAAAGCCTGCAGCGAAAGCAAAACCCGCAGCAAAACCTGCGAAGAAGAAGTAAAGCTCTTCAGCTTTATTTAACCCATGGGGGGCGAATCTCTGATTCGCCTCCCATGTCGTTTTTAGTGATAACCTCCCATCGAACGGCTCCCACCCCTCCCTATTGTGCGTTGACCACCATGGAGTGTGGATGCGACAGGTGACATGGCACATGACCGAAATCACCCACGCACTCCAAACCGCCACCGTCGCCGCCCGCGCGGCGGGCGAACTCCTCCGCAAGCACTTTGGCAAGCCGCCCGAGGTAAATGAGCTGCTCGCCCACGACATCAAGCTCGCGCTGGATGTGCAGACGCAGGATCTCATCACGGAAAAGCTGCTCACGACCTTCCCCGATCATGCGCTTTACGGCGAGGAAGGCATCGCGGGAAACCAGGACAGCGAGTGGCAGT
>JAYUWZ010000044.1:0-4820 GCA_043753265.1 Verrucomicrobiaceae bacterium | reverse complement strand
CCCCTTCACCGCCCCACCCAGCGACTTCTCCGCGACGCCGAGCCTGTGAGCCTGGCCCAGGAGCATGGTGAGGAAGCCTTTCGTTTTGCCGTCGTCGGCGATGTCAGCCATGCGGGCGAGCGCGGCGGAGACGGAGAGGTTTTTCAGGTCTTCCGTGGTGAGGCCGAAGCGGTCCACGAAGCCGCGGAGCTGGGTGTGAAAGTATTCCGGATCGCTGTTGAAGAAGGTTTCCTTCACGTCGGTGAGGACTGTGCTGTGGTTGACCATCTTGTCGATGGCCTTGCCCGCGGTGACCGCGCCGCTGATGCGGTCGAAGAACTGCATCTCGCCACCGATGATTTCGATGTTCGAGTGCTTGAGCGCCTCGCCGACCACATTGGCCTGGCTGCCGGCGATGTCGGCTTGCGTGCGGATTGCCGCGAGCTCGATCTCCTTGTCCTTGTTGAGGCGCAGCTTGAATTCCTCGTGCTCCTTGCCGACCGAATCAAACAGCTTCATCGCTTCGGCCTTCTTGGTGATGCCTTCGGCTTCTGCGGTGGCCTTGCTCTGCATCACCTCTGCCTCGGCAATGCCCTGTTCGCGAATGGCGCTGGCCCGCGCCTGCATCACCTGCACCTCGCCCAACCCGGGCGCGGCAGCCTCGGCGGAGAGCGCCTCGGCCAGCGATTTCTTGGCGGTCGCCACCTTGGTCGCGGACTGCTCCTCGGCATCCGCAAGAATGAGCCGTTCCTTCGCATGGCGCTCCGCGGCGTCGCGCGCACCGTCGGCGCGGATAACCATCGTCACGCGCTCCTGCTCGGCCTTGAGCTCCGCCGATTTCTTCGCGGCCTCGGCACCTTTGATATCCTTGATGAGCACCTGCTCGGCCTCCTGCTCGGCCTTGGTGATGGCCACCTTCTTCGCACGATCCGCGGTCGCAAAAGCCTCGGTGTCGTGGATGCGCTGCTGCTCCAGCACCACGGTCTTCTCCACCTCGAGACGCTGGCGAATCACGTCCTGGATGGCCTTCTGCTCGGTCTCCACGGACTTCTGCTTGTCGATGCGCGCCAGCTCCACCACGCGCTCGCGCTCAGTGACCTCCAGCAGGCGATCCTTCTCCACGCGCTCTTTCTCGACCGCGTCGGTGCGCTCGCGATTACGCGATGCCACGATGATCTGGCGGTTCTTGTTTTCCTCGGCGATTTGAATCTCCTCCTCCGCGGCGATGCGGGCGGACTCGCCTTTCAGGCGGTTCTCCTCGTGCACCTTCTTCGCATCGGCCTCCTCGCGCGATTTGATGTTTAGAATCTCACGCTTCTGCTTCTCCTCGGCCTCGGCGAGCTGTCGGTTCATCTCCAGAATCGCCTCGCGCGTCTCCACGTTTTGCTTGGTGATGATTTTCTCCCGCTCGTTGTCGATCTTGTTCGAGAGCACCTTCTGCGTGGCAGTGAGGTCGGTGATTTTCTTGATGCCCTCCGAGTCCAGGATGTTGTCCGGGTTCAGCAGCGTGATGGGCGTTTGCTCGAGGTAATCGATCGCCACGTCATCGAGGACGAAGCCGTTGAGGTCCGTGCCCACGAGCTTGAGAATGCCTTCCTTCAGCTTCTCGCGGCTGTTGTAGAGCTCCACGAATTGGAACTGCCGGCCCACGGTTTTCAGGCCCTCGGAAAACTTCGCGTCGAATAGCTCGACGATGGACTCCTGCGACGAGGCCCGCACGCAGCCCACAGCCTGCGCTACTTTCAGCACGTCCTCGGGGGTCTTGTTTACCCGGACGAAGAAGGCGACCTTGATGTCCGCCCGCATGTTATCCATGCAGATCAGGCCGTTCTTTCCCTGCCGGTCGATCTCCACGCGCTTCACGGAGATGTCCATGGTCTCGATGCGGTGAATCACCGGAAAAACCACCATGCCCGAGAACGACACCTTGGTGCCCCCGTAGCCGTTGCGCACGAGTGCCTGGCCCTGGTCCACCTTTCGGAAGCATGTGAGGATCGTGAATAGGCCGCCCGCCAGGGTCAGCACGAGGACGATGATGGCGACGTATATGACGTTCTCCGTGAACGCGTCCGCCAGTAGTAGTGGATACATAGGTTAGTGGTTGGTGGGAGCTGGGTTTGCAGTGATGAAAAATACGCGGCGATCCTGGTCTTCGCGGACGATGACAGCGACGTCGCCCCGCTGCAGCACGGCGTCGTTCATCGTGCGCACGTGGATGAGCAGTGGCACGCCACCCGTGGCAATCTCGGCCTGCCCAAAGTCCGGCGTCGCTTCACTCGTAACAATACGGCAGTGTTTGCCGATTATTTCTACCTTTTCGTCGAACTCCTTGTTGAGCATGCGAAAGAGCGGCTTGAGCGGCAGCGTGACGTAGCGCGTGATGACCACACTGATGAGAAAATTCACGCCCAGAAACCCGATCGCCAGCAGGTAGGAGTTGCCCGCCCAGCGATTGAAAATCATGCCGGTGCACCACATGCTCAGTATGAGCACGCTCAGCACCACCATCACCGGCACGTCGCCGAGATTCACAAACTTGAGTGTGTTGCCCCACCACGATCCGCTGTCGCCCTGGCCATGCCCATGGTGGCCTTCGACGTTGTGATGCATGGTGTCGATATCGACCTCGTGGTCGATGTGCGCATTGGCATGCACGTCGAGATCCGCATCGGCGGCGGGCCCGCCCACCGCGCCAAGTGCGACGAGGAGCCAATACAAAATTACCAGGATGAGCAGGATGGTGAATGGCAGGTTCACCAACCGGAATGCCTCGGAGAAAAGTTCCATCATAGCCGGACACGTGGGGTAAAAACAGCCGTCCCACCACTGGTGTAGTTAGACGTGCAATGTTTCATGGATGGGTATATGCAAAAGGTTCGCGGGGTTCGCTGCAAGGCAAACCGGATGGATGAACGATTTTCCGGCAAACCGGAAGCACTGGTTCTACGGCATCGGTCGTTAGTTATAACCTGCGCATTGTAATAGCCTCGCGATGTGACTGTTCCAACCTCCCCGATTTTAAGGCAAAATAACGGCAGTTTGTATGCCAATGGACGAGCTGCGCGCGCCGCTGCGTTGGTACACCCAAATGTAACAGCGGAGTTTCCGCCCATACGCGTATTCCAGACCATGCCATAAAGCAATCCAGCAACTAAGTGTGCAGCCATCGTAATATTACCCATAGCGTGCATTTTGAATATGGCATCCCCGATGCCCTTACTGGCAGTTGGGATAATATATCTCAGAAAGGCGTAAAGGTCCTGAAGCACTGAGCAATAGGTAATCGGAGAGTGGAGCCTGGTTACTGCCAGTGTGAATTCGCGGGGCGCGCCTTGGACTGCGGTGGCAAAGTGTAACGGCGACACCGCCTTCGCTTTGCGGATCAGTATTCAGATGAGCATTGGCGTCCTTTGGAGAATCTCATGACTCTGCATTCTTCGATGGCTCCACCTACCCTCAGTCCAATCCGAAGGCGGTGTCGCCGTTACACTCTTCCACCGCTCCAAGGCGTCGTCCGCTATGTCGACGATTCTCCGTAGCGGGTCAGTCGCTCATGCCAAACGAATGTAGACGCCGTTCTCGAATCGACTCAGCCCTACGTCAGACAAGCCATGTGCGTCCCGCACTGCTCATTCTCATGCGGCCCATGCTCGCCTTGAAATGCCTCCTGGGGCGTAAGGTCCAGTTCGGCCAGCAGCGCGCGATCCGCATCTACCCCGGGATTCGCCGCAGTCAGCAGCTTGTCGCCGTAGAAAATACTATTGGCCCCGGCAAAGAAGCACATCGCCTGGCCCTCGCGCGAAAGCCGCGTGCGGCCCGCGCTCAGGCGCACCTTGGCACGCGGCAGCACGATGCGCGTCGTGGCAATGAGGCGCACGAGTTCGAAGATATCCACCGCTGCCTGGTTCTCCATCGGCGTGCCGGGCATTGCCATCAGGCAGTTGATCGGCACGCTTTCCGGGGCGGGGTCAAAGTTCGTCAGCACCGCCAGCATCTTCAGCCGATCCTCCTCCGTCTCGCCCATGCCTACGATGCCGCCGCAGCACACGCTCATCCCCGCGTTTTGCACGTGGCCGATGGTGTTCAGGCGATCCTGGAAAGTATGGGTGGTGACGATTTTCGGGTAGTGTTCCGGCGAGGTGTCGATGTTGTGATTGTAGGCCGTCACGCCTGCTTCCTTCAGCTCTCGCGCCTCGCTCTCGCCGAGCTGCCCCAGCGTCACGCACACTTCCATGCCGAGCTTCGACACGCGGCGCACGCTCTCCAGCACACTCTCAAATCGTGGGTCGCCGCTCTTCACGCCCTTCCAGGCAGCACCCATGCAAAAGCGCGTGCTGCCATTTTCCCGGGCACGCACCGCCGCGGTCTCGATGGCATCGGGCGTCATCAGCGACTCGCGCTGCACACCAGTGGTGTAGCGGGAACTCTGCGCGCAATACCCGCAATCCTCCGAGCATCCACCCGTCTTGATGGAAAGCAGCGTGCACAACTGCACCTCGTTGTTCTTCCAGTGGTCGGTGTACACCTTCCTCGCCCGGGTCAGCAGGTCAAAGATGGGAGTGGAGTAAATCGCTTGGAGCTCGTGGAGCGTCATTCCCCTACAAATGAAACGCCGCGCCCCATCCTGTCGAGCGCCTTTGTAGCGGTGCGGTTTGCCGGGAAGGACGAAGGAGGAAAGGTGCTCCAAATCCTACGCCAGTTTTTGGAGTGCGGCAGCCCTCTGCCGCTTTGGATGGTGGGCGGAGGTGGAGGCAGGTTGGTTTGCGAACCCTCCCTGCAAATTTCCGTAGTTATTTCCTACCGGCCCTCCCCTAAAAAACCTCACCTTCACTCAAAGCGGC
>JAYUWZ010000043.1:0-4822 GCA_043753265.1 Verrucomicrobiaceae bacterium | reverse complement strand
GCCGAAGTTGTGGGTGATGAGGATGATGGCCATGCGGACGCGCGTTTTCAGCTCGCGGAGCTGGTCGATGATCTGGGCCTGGATGGTGACGTCGAGTGCGGTGGTTGGTTCGTCGGCCACCAGCAAATCGGGCTGGCAGGACAGCGCCATGGCAATCATCACGCGCTGCTGCATGCCGCCGCTGAGCTGGTGGGGGTAGCTGTGCAGGCGGGCGGCGGCGTCCTTGATGCCCACGAGTTCCAGATGCTTGATGATCTCCGCATCGATGTCGCGGACCTCGGGGCGGTGCAGGCGGATGGCCTCGGCGATCTGGTTGCGAATGGTGAAGACGGGATTGAGCGAGGTGCTCGGCTCCTGGAAGACGTAGGCGATGCGGCCACCGCGCAGCTTGCGCAGTTCGTCGGCCTTGAGCTTGAGCACGTCCTTGCCATCGAAAAAGATCTCGCCGGTCGCGTATTTCGTGGGGGGCTCTGGGAGAAGGCGGGTGAGCGCCAGGCCGGTCACACTTTTGCCGCTGCCACTCTCGCCCACGATGGCGAGGGTCTCGCCTTTTTCGAGTGTGAGGTTGATGCCTTTCACCGCCTCCACAATGCCCGTCTCGGTGTGAAAATGGATGGCGAGGTTGCGGATTTCGAGAAGTGGCATGGCTCAGGAACGTTTGGGATCGAATGCACGGCGCAAGGAGTCACCCAGAAGATTCAGGGCGAGGACGAGGACGAAGAGGGCGGTGCTTGCGGCAACGATGTTCCACCACACCACGGGTTCGCGGCTGAGCTCCGATCGTGCGCCATCGATCATGGTGCCCCAGCTTGCGGTGCCCACGGGGCTTCCCACATTCAGGTAGCTCAAGGTCGCTTCGGCGAGGATTACGGAGCTGAAGCCAAGGATGAAATTGATGATGATCAAGTGCATCACATTTGGCAGCAGGTGGCGCGTGATGATCTGCCAGTGGCTCTGCCCGAGCGCGCGTGCCGCTGTGATGTAGGTGCGCTCGCTTTGGCGCATCGTTTCGCCACGGATGAGGCGGCACAAATTCACCCAGCCAGTGATGCCCAGCGCAAGCGACATCTGCCAGAGCCCTTTCTCCAGCACCATCATGATTGCGACGAGCAGCAGGATCTCCGGGATGCTCGCCATGGTGGTGTAGACATACTGAATGATGTCGTCCGTCTTGCGCCGGAAATACCCCGCGCAGAGCCCGAGGATCGCCCCCACGGGGATGTAAATCACACTGGTGAGGCCACCGATGATCAGCGCTGTCCGGCAGGCCTTCAGAGTCTGCGAGAGCGTGTCGTTGCCGAGGGCATCGGTCCCCAGCAAATGCGTACCCTTGAGCGGCTCGGGATTGTTTTCATCCAGCCGCGTGGTGGCCATCGGTTCGCTGTAGGACTTTTCCTTTGCGATGTGGTCGGTCAAAACAATGTCCAGAAGACTTGTGGAGCCTCCGTCTTTGGCGGGAAACTGAATGGCCTCGAGCGCGCCGATGAACAGATACAGGCCGACGATGCAGAGGCAAAACACACCGATCCGGTCGCGTTTGAAGCGGGTCCATGCGCGTTGCCAGCGGTCGTGACGCGCTCCACTCCAGAGTATCCAGCCCAGCAATGAGAAACCGACCACGACGAGAATGTTCACCGTGAGCCACTCGGGCATTGCGGCCAGCATACTGGGATTCAATTGGGTAAAAAGAGAATCCATGGGTTAGCTCAGGCGGATACGCGGGTCGGCATACGCGTAGAGGATGTCGGTGAGGATGTAGGCGAAGAGGTAAAGGAGCGCGCCAAGGAACACGCTGGCCATGACCACCGGCTGGTCGCCCTGCTGGATGCCCTGTACCAGCACGGCCCCGATTCCCGGGATGCTGAAGAAACTCTCGATGAGCAGCGACCCCATGATGATTTTTGGCAACTGCCCGACCGTGAGTGTGATGATGGCGATGAGCCCGTTTTTCAGCACGTGAATCCTCAACACCCGCGTGCTGCTCACGCCCTTGGCCTGCGCGGTGCGCACGTAGTCCTGCGCGATTTCCTCAAGGAATACCGCGCGAAACATGCGTCCATCGTAGCCGAGATTGATAATCGCGAGAATCGCGATGGGCAGTACCACAAATCGCAAAGTCCCCCACCCTGACCAATCGAAGCCCGACGCAGGGAAGTAGTTTAGCTGAAGAGCGAACATGGCCTGGCAGGCGATGATATAAACCACCGTGGGCACACTCATGAGCGCCACGCAGAATATGGTAAGCCCCCGATCCATCGCGGAGTTTCGGACGAACACCTGATATAACGCCAACCCCAGCGCGCCGAGGATTCCGCACGCATAGCCCGGGATGGTGATGAGCATGGTGGGCCATACGCCGGTGGCAAAAATCTGGGAGACCGGACGATCCAATTTCCATGATTCACCGAAGTCAAACTGGGCGGTCTTTTTGAGGTATGCGCCCAGTTGAACGATGGTCGGTTTATCGAGCCCCTCCTTTTGGATGAACGCGATCTTCGCCTCTTGGGAGGCTTTCGGGCCGAGCTTGTTCGTCGCGATTTTATCGGGCGTCTGGAACACGCGGAACAGGATAAACGTAATGACCAAAACGCCAAAAATGACGGGGATCGCGTAGAGAAGCCTGCGGATAATGTAATTAAGCACGCTGCTGCCTCCTGTTCCAAATGACTGCGTAGATGAGAGCGCCAACAACAAAACCTCCTAGAATCAGCAGTGGCCACAGGGGCTTGCGATTCCATGAGCCACGCACCTCGTCGCGCAGCTTGGAGTCGATATAGAGGTATTTCACCCCGCCCTCCAGCATGTGGTTGTTGTGGGTGCGCCGAGCCCACGGCTGGATCACGGTGTAGAAGTGCTTGTTGAAGGTGTAAATGACAGGGGCCTCCTCGGCCATGATGGCGTTCATCTTCTTGATGATTTCCAGGCGCTCCGGTGAATCCTCCATCACCGACATCTGCTCGAAAAGCGTGTCGAACTCCGGGTTCCTGAAGCGCGTCTCGTTCTTGCCCGCAGGGGGAATATTTTTACTGTAGTAGAGGAAATAGTAGTTTTCCGCGTCGGGGTAATCGGCCCCCCATCCTGAACCGCTGGACATCTGGAACTGCCCCTTGTCCTTCTTGTCGAGCAGCGTGGGAAAGTCGTTTTCCGCCACCTTCACTTTGATGCCGAGGGCTTCAAAGGCCTTCTGGTCGTATTCAGATCGCTGGCGGTGCTCGCCGGACGACGTCACTGCTTGCAGGGTGAGTTCCAATTGCTTGCCTGTGGAATCGCGGCCATTGGGATAGCCGGCCTCCGCGAGGAGCTTCCTCGCCTTGTCCATGTCGTAGGCGTAGGGATTGACTCGATTTTCTTCGTGTCCGAAGAAGCCAGGGGGCAGCATCTGTGTGGCGACGGGCGCGGTGCCGCTGAAGAAAATCTCTGAGTACGTTTTCGCATCGTACGCGCAGGAAAGCGCCTGCCGCAGCTTCTTGTTTTTGCCTACCACGGGATCGTCCATGTTGAAGGCGATCCAAAATGTGCTCGGCTGGGCATCCAGATCGAGAAACATCCCACGGTCCTTGTAGCGCGACGATAGTGATTTATCCGGGGTAAGCAGGCTCGAATAGGAGTCTTTATTCGCAGCCATGCGATCCAGGTAGCCCTGGCGCGTGAGGATGAATGCGGGGATGGTTTCCGTGATGACGCTCAGATTGACCTCGTCGATAAACGGCAGCGCTTTTCCGGCCAGTGGGCGAAGGAAGGCCTCTTTATCGGGGGTGATGCCATCCTCAGGGAATTTGGTAGTTTTGTAGCCTTCCACGCGAACCAAGCGAACCCGCTGGCGTGGAACATATTCCGCGAGCTTGAAAGGGCCGGTGCCGACGGTCTGAAACTTGTGGAAATCCCCCCTAGTCTCCATTTTGCCTGTCTTGGGATCGCGGTGGGCCTTGCCATCGTAATACTCCACCGCCTCGCGTGCTACAGGGGCCAGACACTGAAATGCCATCCAGTATTTGAGTTGGGGATAGGGCCTGCTGAGCTTGATGCGGAATGAGTAGCGGTCGATGACCTCAATTCCTGAAACCTTGTGCTTGTTGTAATCGAGCTTCTTGCCATTGGCGTCAGCGGCGGCTTTCGCCTCTTTCATCCCAATCACCGCATCGGACAGCGTGCCAAAAAACGGCGACTCGACGGCGGGGTCGCAGACCCGCTGGAAGACGTAATGCACGTCCTCCGCCACCACCTCGCGGCCCTTGCCACCAGGAAAACAGGGGTCGTCGTGAAATGTGATCCCCTCCTTGAAACGGCAGAGATAGCTGAGGGTGCCGTCAGCGGTTTTCTCCTGCTTGGGCATATCGGCCAACATACCCGGACGGAGTTCAAAAGGGCTCGTTTTGAGGGGATGGTAATCGAGCAGCGTGTCGTAGATGGGCTCCAGCACCCGGCGGCTTTGCTCGTCGTAAGAGTGCTGGGGGTCGAGGGTGTCGGGGTCAGAGGTGAGGGCCCAATTAAAGACCACCCAAGGGGTGCCATCCGCCTTGGTCTTCTGGTACGGCAGCGGGTTTGGGTTGTTATCACACGCCACCAGCCACAGCGTGGCGATAATAGCGGAAATTCGTGCGATATGGCGGATCATCGGTTCTCGGTTTAAGCGGCGTAACGCGCTGCTGGCAAGTGCGGCGTGGCGGGAGTGTAGTCAACTCTATATTCCGGCAAGTCCGGATTGGCAATTTTTGACGACACCTTCGAATGGGGGCCTATTTGGTCGAGGCAGAGGGGGTTTTTGCAGTTGTTGCGGTTGTTGCGGTTCATGCGAACTGGTGCTGCGGGATTATCGGCGATC
>JAYUWZ010000042.1:0-2181 GCA_043753265.1 Verrucomicrobiaceae bacterium | reverse complement strand
TCTTGGCGGCGAGTTCCGGCAGAAGCGCAATTGCTTGCGCAGACAGATTTCTATCGGTAGCCGCAAAGCGGACGAACCAATCCCGATCAGCTCCGCCGGACTGCGCCAAACTGAGCCGCTTCAAAAGCTGCGTGATATATTGCGGGCCACGGGTAGCCGCATTTGCTCCGGAAAAGACAATGGCATCGAGCTGCGAAGCACGGCGCATTACTGCCGTTTTGTCCACGTCGGCGGGCATCGGAGTCTCCCCCATATCGTCCACGGCACGAAGCACGACCTCGAGTTGCTCCTTGTCCTGCGCACGCTCCAGCAGCAGCCGCGCGGCCACCCTGGCCCGTACTGGGTCATTGCCGATCACGGCGGCACCGAGGTCCTTGGAGGAAAGTTTCGCCATATCGACCTGTGCGAACTTCGCGCCTTTCTTCGCCACGCGATAAACCCGCCCCGTCGTGTAGTCGTGCTTCTCGCGCGTGTTGTGGTGGCACTGGTTGATGTCGTACCAATCGATCATGTAAAGCGCGCCGTCGGGGCCTTCGCGGATGTCCACGATCTGGCTGGCTTTGTCGTGGAAGTTCATGAAATCCGCGCCGTGCTTTGCGACATAGCCGGAGCCTTTGCGCTCGGGGATGTCCATGTTGATGCGGGCGCCGTGGATGTTCCCCATGAGCACGTTGCCGCGAATGCTGTCCGGCCAGCTCGGGTGCTGCGGAATCGCCAGCCCCGCGTGTGCATGGCCGCCGCCTGCCGCGTCGCTCTTGCCATTGCCGCCATGTGGATTTCCGCCGAGGTAATGCCGGTGGTCGGCGATGGTCTTGATGTCGTCGTAAGTATTGGTGTTGAAGTGCGAGCCCGCCTGGCGGTGGTAGCGTCCGCCATCGATAATGTGGAAGAGATGCGGAATCACGCACGCCTCGGCAAACAAGGCCCCATCGGCATTCCAATCGATCCCCCACGGGTTGCTCGTGCCATGGGCGAACACCTCGAACTTCTTTGTCACCGGGTGCATGCGCCAGACGCCCGCGTTGATCTTCACGCGCTGCTCCTTCGCCGTGCCGGGCGCGCCCACCTCGCTGTGCGTGAATACGCCGTGGCAGCCGTAGAGCCACCCGTCCGGCCCCCAGCGGAAGCTGTTCAACGTCTCGTGCGTGTCCTGGTAGCCCCAGCCATCGAGCACCACCTGCGGCGGGCCTTTCGGTTTCGGCGCGTCGCCATTCTCCACGGGGATGAACAGCATGTAGGGCGCAGCTCCCACAAAGACACCACCGTAGCCCACCTCGATGCCACTCACGAGGTTCAGCCCCTCCATGAAGACGGTGCGCTTGTCGTGCTTCCCGTCGCCATCCGTATCCTCAAATACCAGGATGCGGTCCTTCCCGCCGAGTCCTGGCGGAGTGCCTGCGGGCTCCTTCACGCGATTCGGGTAAGTCATCCCCTCCACCACCCACATGCGCGCGCGCTCATCGATGGCAAAGGATACGGGATTGATGATATCGGGCTCGGCGGCGAATACCGTCATTTCATACCCAGCGGGCAGCGTGGCGACCTGCACCGATTTTTCCGCAGACAGCCCGGCATGCTCAATCGCATCTGCCGCAAGGGCGGCTGCCGCTGCTGCGGTGGGGGCAATCTTGGGCTTCTCCGCGTGGAACACAAAATCGTCGAAGTTGATGTGGCCCCAGTGCCCCTTTTTCTGGTCCACGATTCGCACAAAGATAGCCTTCCCCTGCACCGTGCTCAGATCCACCACTGAGCGCCGCATGGCCTCCTGCTGGATGCCGCGTGCGGTATGGAGCACTTTGCCGTCCTCCTTGCTCACCACCTCCACGCGGGTCTCCGGCCAGTCGCCGCCACCTATGAGAAAGCTCGCCCACGGCTGCGTGGCGCGAAAGGCCTGCGAGGTCAGCACGCCCACCGGGTCGTCGTGCACTTTGCGCTCATAAGTCCCCACCCAAAACTTCCCGGCATGTGCGCTGCGCATATCCGCACGGCGCTTGGCCACCACGTCGCCCTCCACCGGCTGGCCGTCAAAGGCATCGCCCTCCGCCGTCCAGCCATCGAGTTTGCCGGATTCGAAGCCAAGGTTCAGCGGTTTACCATCCGCGCCCACGGGCACGGTGCTGGCGGGCTGCTGCGCGTGGAGAGTCGCAGCGATGGACATCAGGAGGATTGGGAGTTTCATGC
>JAYUWZ010000041.1:0-4827 GCA_043753265.1 Verrucomicrobiaceae bacterium | reverse complement strand
ATTTCACCAAGGTGTGCAGCTCAATTCCCTCCTCCATGCGGCCTGTGGCTTCGCGGTAAAGGATGGCATACACACTGGTTTGGGTGTCGTTGAGGTGTGCGACCGTGGAAGGATTCGGTGTCGTGGAACTGGTTTTGTAGTCCACGATTCTACCTCCCTGCACCAAGTCGATGATCCCAATGAGCCGTGGTAGCCCATGTGAGGACAGGTCTGCATCCACGGAGACTTCCACGGCATCGGGTTTCATATCCACTTTGATGGGTGATTCCCGGATGTAAGTTTCCAGTAGCCGCCATGCCGCTGCCATGTGCTCCGATTCATCGCCATCCCACGCAGCTGCTTCTTGCTCCTGTTCCTCTACCCACACTTTTGCGAACTCCTGATGAAGCTGCGTGGTGCTAAGAGGTGCATTCTTCCACCGCGCCTTGTTCCATGCTTTGAGGGTGCCGTGAATAGCTGAACCCACATGCAGAGCGGGTGTCTTTGCTTTTGGCAGCTTGAGCACGTAGCGGAACAGGAACTTCAGCCGGCATTGAGAAAACGTATTTAGCCGCGAGGCTGATACGGTCTCTTGGAGTTGTTTGATGCGTGCCGGTTGCTCCATGACCGGTGCAGGTTCCACAGTGGCGTTCATCGTTGCTGAGCCGGTTGACGTTGCCACCTTGACCGCTGGGGTTTCTTGCCGGTTTTCTCCAGCAACTCCTCGATGAGCTGAGAGGCTTGCATCTTGTCGAGCTGCCTCACACCGATGCCGAACATCTGCTGCGCCATGCCTTCTACCTCGTCTTTCGGGATTTTGTTCTCGTTGACGACGCGGAGGATGAGACCCTTTTGGCCATCGGTGCAGTTCCAGACTTCACTGTTGCCATTGCTGTTGTGGTGACCGTTGCCGTTGCCATTCGGCGGTCGGTGCTGATCGTATCCATTGCCTGAGGGACGTTGGTGCGTATTCCCATTAGGACGCGAGGAATAGCCGTTTCCGTTCGACTGGTGGCCATTCCCGCTGCCCTGCGGTGCGTTGTTCATCCCGTAGGTGGTGGCATCTGGCATGAAGCCAACTTCCTGGATCTCATTGTCCACCGCTGCTTGGAGCAACTGGTAGAGCTTGGTGGTTTCCTGTCCGACCACATTCACGTCAGGGATTTCGACGGTGAGTGAAACTGAGCAGGAGTGGGATGAGAAGTTCGGGAGCCCGAGCTTCTTCATGTAGGTCATTTGGAGGATTACTGCCATGGGTTGTGTTCCTTTCTGTTGTGCTTGAGTTGAAGGCACGAAAAAGCCCGCCGTGTTTCCTTGGCGGGCTGTCAGTGCCGGTGTTGTTGTTTGTTTTGGTGCCCCTACGCAGCCTTCTTTGGTGCGTAGGGCGTTGGTGGTTTGTGGAGCTTGGTGGACTCTGCTTCCCTCCAGCCATCGGTATTCTTGAGGCTTTCGGTGAGCAGCGTGTTGGTGAGCCTCGTCATCGGCACATTCCTCTTTTTAGCCTCGTGGTAGAGGGCCGATACGAGGAAGCGCGCAATGACCGGGCTGTAGTGCATCTGTTTTGGCATGGATTGTTCTCTTTAGCCGGTGAGTATACTCTTCGAGTTGGCTCGTCGGCTTCAGAGTATTATACCAGCAATCCTGAGCCGCTTATTTTTTCGACTTGCGCTCGTCACGCATCTTCCTTGTCGCGAAGACGAAGGTGGGTTCTGCTCTTTCTGCCAATAGCTGATTGTAGACATTCGCTTCCGCCAGGAGGTAAGCCTCAAAATCAAGTTTATCTCCAGGCGATTTGTCGGCAGGAGCCAGCGCTTCCAAACCCATGCGAATCGCTGAGGAGACGGGCGAATGCCCAGTCTCCATGAAATTGTTCACCGCGAACTCCAAGGTTGGCTTTTCGGCAAACCCACCACGTTTGTCGAATTCGTCTACTAAGAGCCTGAGTTCCAAATGAATAAGTCCCACGGCGTAAAGCGCATCATCCAACGACACGTCATATCCTTTGGTTCGCATCACGAGCTGATAGTTTGCTGCAATCTGACTAGATGTTTTCACTGCCTCGCGCCCTGCCCGTATGCAGTCTTTCTTTGATGGAAAGGCGGCCACAAGCGTTTTGGTGAGCGCACCTGAGGTCTGCGCAAGATTGTCGAGCGAGAAGGCAGGGAGATTGCTGTATCGCTCACGCTGTTTACTCAACTGGAACTGGCTGATGGCTACCGCAATGATGATCAGCGCGAGTCCTGCCCACGCGGCGATTTTTAGATTCTTGTTCATGTGATGATTCGGGGAGATTGTTCGGTCAAATGGTTGGTTGTTTGGTGTTCATACGCCTTATGATACCAACGAAGTGGGGTGACCGAGGGGGAGGGGTGCAGTCGGTGGTGAGGCTGTATCGATCATCAATTGGTGGAGAGAATCGAGTATCCCGCATCAGGAATGAAGCCAAGCAAATGTTCCGCATACGGAATGTCGAATCTGGCAGAAGATTGGTGTGCCATCCACACCCACCAGTCTCGACCGCCAGCTTGCTGCGTTTCTGAAGAAGCGGAGAGGGGAGATGTCGTTCGCTCAGTGGTCCAAGCTCACGGGATTGCCGGCTTCGACACTTCACAGGCTGGAATCGTGTGAACAGTCCATCACCCTGGGCCGGTTGCATGGGCTGATGAGGAAGCTGAAGGTAACGCTGGTGGATGTGTTTGGGGAGAAGTAGCATCCAGAGGCGTCCGTTCAGGGAGGCGGCTTCGAAGGGTTGCCGTGCATATTCTCGGAATCATCTTTATCGGCCTTATCGTTGGCGTAGTCGCAAAGCTCATGATGCCCGGACGCGATCCAGGCGGCTTTATCATCACGGCGCTTCTGGGCATCGCAGGTTCATTCGTCGCCAACTTTCTGGGGACAAAACTTGGGTGGTATCAGGAAGGCGAGGCCGCGGGCTTCATCGCGTCCGTAATCGGTGCAATCATCCTGCTGGCGCTCTATCGGATGGTTCGAGGCAAACGGTAGAGTGCGGCCCTTGTAGCGACCGTGGACGTGATTAATGCTCCGCCGCGCGTGAGACGGTAAGATTGACCGCAGTGAATAATGCAGGTAGCCAACATCAATGACCACTTCCTACCTGAGCATCGACCAACTGAAGCGTGCCATTCAGATCGAGGAGCAGATTGCAGCTTTGCGGGTTGAACTGGATGCGGTGCTCAGCGGGGTGAAAACAGGGAAGGTGTCCTCGCTGCTGAAGACTGTGACCTCTGCTGATGGCCGGAAGGGTCAACGCTCTGCCGCTACTCGTGTGAAGATGGCCGCAGCTCAGAAAGCCAGGTGGGCGCAGAAGGACGGTGGAGCTGAAGAAGTTGCAGCAGAGCCTGTCAAAGCGAAGAAGAAGCGGAAGATGAGCCCTGAAGGCCGAGCCAGGATTGCCGAAGCTCAGAAGAAGCGGTGGGCTGCGAAGAAGTCGGGGAAGTAGTTTCTTGCTACTCGTAAGACAGTCGCGGTTGTATTAAAGTGGTGCAAACTAGGACCTCGACCTCTGAATATTACGGAAATTGACTTCGCTAAAGGTGCTTCAATCAGAATCGACTGATATTAGTCATACGGAGATTCTCATATGCAAAACATTACTAAAATACTTTGTATGGTAATTGTTGTTAGCGTTGTCTGCGGTGTTCTTTATAGGAAGATGACAATTGAGCCCAAGGAAACACAGTTTGCCGTCATTGTTCCAGATATCAAGCTGCCCACGGGCGTGGAAACTCTTGCATTCACGGCGAAGGGAAAAGATAGGTATTTATGGGGAAGAGTTACGTTGCCTAGCGAAAAGCTTGGCGCCTTTCTACACGACAACGCGTTTAATGCTCGGATCAGGAAATTCACTGTAGACGGGAGTCCTTCTCTTTCCGCGATACAATTGCCACCGAAAATGAATAGCGGATTGAAGGATAGATGGATCGAGAAGGACTTTGTTCCCACCGGAGAGGCAAGTAACATCATTGAGCACATCGTGGTCGGTGAGCGCAAGTGGCCTGATGGAAGTTATTCGCTCTTTTACATTTTTCGGTCTCCGTGAAATAGACGCCTAAAGCAATGAGCGACCAAACGTAGGTATAATCTCCATATGGCTCATTGCCTTGATAAACGAGAGGCAATCGCGACCGGCAAACGCGCGGAAGGAGGATTCGATTTGGGTTTGGGGGCGGCGACTTGTCCGCATTCGTTGTCGCGCCGCGAGTAGGTGATGAGTAGGTCGTAGGGGCTGCTCCGCTGCGGAAACAAGGATGTCTTAGTCGTCAGATCTGCGCCGAGATACTTGCATATTGACTCTCGATCATGCGCCTGACCTCCGCGGAATAGGCATCGACTGGCAACACAAGCGCATCTCTCAGCAACTCCATGGCATGCTGATGATTTCCCGATAGCTGTGCAAGATGTGCGAGTCGCTGCTTCAGCAGGGCATATTCATGGAAACGATTCTTTTCTTTGGCGATGGCCGCGGCCTCCGTGCCCAACTGCGCCATCTCATCAGGCGGCAGGGAGGCGCTGATCTCATCGAAAGCATACAGAATCGCCCGCGGCACGATGGAGCGGCTTAACGTCTCACGTTCGCTCTTCCACAAGTTCAGCGCTAGGTCGCGTGCTTCCGCGCGTCTTCCCTGCTTTACATAGATGCTTACCAGAGTCGCCCTCAGGATATTTTCATTCACATGGTCGCCCAGCTTTTCAGACATCCTGATTCCTTCATCTGCTAGAAGCACTGCTTCTTTGCAGCGGCCCTCCGAAGAGCGGATCGTAGCAAGATGTTGCAACGCGGTCACACGGTTGGAATCCACTTCATCGGGCCCTTCATAACTGGAGTCG
>JAYUWZ010000040.1:0-4827 GCA_043753265.1 Verrucomicrobiaceae bacterium | reverse complement strand
CCTCCATGCGGTCGGCGTCCGTTTTGCTCAGCGCACGGGCTGTTTCATACGCGGTGCGCGCGGCGTCGTACTGCGTGCGGGTGTTTTGCAGTTCGCCGAGGAGCAGATGGAAGTCGCGGGAATCCGGGACAAGGGCGATGGCGGATTGCACGGCCTCAACCGCGGTGCCGAGCTCTCCCTGTGTTTTCAGCAGTTGCGCGGTGCGGAATGCGAGTTCCGCTTTTTTTGAAGTGGGGTCCTGCGGACGCGCCAGTGCTTTTAATGCGGCGAGGCCCTCGGGCACGCGGCGCTGGCTGAAGTAAAAGGTGGCGAGTGTGAAAATGGAATCCTCATCCCCGCCGCTGGTGGCTGCCTTGAGCTGCTGCTCCACCAGATCGTGCAGGTGATGCTCCTGGTAAAATTCCAGAGCCCGTGCGCGCAGTTCTGCATCGCCGGGCTTTCGCTGGAGAAGCGCGGCGATGCGAGCGCGGGCGGCGTCGCTGTCCTCGCGCTGGAGGTCGAGGCGTGCGCGCTCGAAGGCGAGGTCGGCATTGGCCGGCTGAGCTGCGAGCAACTCGTCGTAAAGCGTGGCGGCTTTTTCCAGGGATTCCAGCGCCACATGGAGCCTTGCGAGTTTCAGTCGGTATTCCGCCGTCTTTGGGGCGAGGGAGGTGAGCTTTTCCAGCCACTCGCGCTGCTTTTCGAGTTCGCCGGTGCGCTCGTAAAATTCCACGAGTTGGAGGTAGCCGCCGATGTCGCGGGGTGTTTGCTCCACCTGCTTTTTCCACTTTGCCTCCAGGTCATCCTCCACGTGCTGGCGCTGGGCGATGCGGATGATCTGTCCCAGCAACTCGGCTCGCAGCCAGTTGCCGTGGGAAGTTTGAGCGACCGCTTTTTCCAGCGCTTTCATCGCCTCGCCGGGACGACCCGATGCGCTATAAAGCCGGGCGATCTGTTGCAGGGCGGTGGCTCTCTCCGTAACGGGACCTTTTTCGACGATGGCCTCCAGATGAGTGATAGCCTGCTCGGGCAGGAAGTTGTCCGCATACGCAGAAGCGAGGCGGCGGCGGAGATCGAGATTGCTGGGGTCGAGCTTTGCGGTGCGCTCCCATGCGGCGGCGGCCTTCCCGGGCTCCCCCGCGGTGAGCCAGGCCGCGCCGAGTTGCATGAGGGACTCGATAAAACGCGGGTCGGTTTCGGGCAAGGACTTGAGGGCGCGTTCGAGCAGCGCGGCGGCCTCGGCGGGGCGTCCGGTTTCCAAGCGGGATAAAGCGAGGGAGGGGAGCGGATTTTGCGGTTCCAGCGCGGCGGCTTGGGCGAAGGCTTTTGCGGCTTCCGGGTCGCGGCCCGCTTTGCGCAGGAGGTAACCGTGAATCATGCGACCTGCGAAGGTGTCGACCTTTGCGTACTCGGCGACGAGTTGGTCGGTGGATTCGGAGTCGAGCGCGGATTTCCAGAGCCGCTCAAGGGCCACGCCTTCCACGGGGTTGGCGGTGAGCATCTGTTTGTAGCGCTCGATGACCTTGGGGTTCGCGGGTTCCGCGCCCTGGAGCATCGGGACACAGATGAGTGCTGTGAGGATGGGGCGGAAGTTCACGGGCGGCCCTCCGGTACAGGGAGGTTATTTTGAATCGTGAAGGGCGCGAAGCAATGCAGGGGGGGTGTTGCGGATGCGATGGAAACGGAAGTCGCAGCCCAAGGAGTCTTTTCGCTGCAAAACGTCCAACGTCCAACGCTCAACGCCCAACGCCCAATGGAAAGCGCAGGTCGGAGGTAGCCTTTGGGCAGGGATGTCCAAAAACGCCGAAATCTGCGCGTCTTGTGTTCACTTCCAAACATCTCGTGGCTTGGAGGCTTGCGTCGGTGGGAGGCGCTCTTGCGCCCCAGTTGGGGCGCGGCCCCATGGGCCGTGAACCTAGGGCTGCGCTTCGCTTGCCCTAGGCTATGCTCTTGCGCGCCTTTGGCGCGGCACTTCAGGGCTTCCGTGAATCGGAATGCGGGAGCATGGGGTTTTTGCGCATTAATGAGGATTATCGGCGATAGATGCGATGGGTTGGTGCGTCTTGGGTGGGAGGGGTCTTTGTCGCTGAAAAGGTGCTTTTGTAAATGGCTGGAAATCAGGGGTGTCTGATTTGATGCGATAAATGCGATCGGTGCGATCGTAGTATGCCGCGTGAACTTGGTTCGCGTGGAACATTGTCTGTGGAACAAAGGGGTGGGGGTTGTTGCAGTTTTTGCGCATTCTGAGCGCGGGTGGTTTTCAATGCCGGGATGGGAATGGGTGACCTTAGACGGACAGAATGTCCATCCCACATTGGGGTGGCTGCGATACCCGGATGAGGGATAGGGGACCTTGAGGCCGGAGAGGCCTGGGTGGTCTGAGGTTGTCCCGTTCATCGGGGCGAAAGTTGCCTTAGCTTGGGGTAAACGCAAGGCTGGGGCTTGGGTGAAAGGAGGCGTTTTACCGTACCGGCGAGAATTGCCTGAAACTTGCCTCTTGTGCCCTCTTTGAATCACGGCGGGAGTATGCCATGGCGGGGTGGGGAAGTCATGGGGATTTTCGGAGGGGTAAGACTTATAGGGCCGATAGGATGGATAGGACCTGCTATGGGAGGATGAACTTTGGTGTGTTTTTGCGGCGGCTGCTTCGGTCGCACAGCCGTGCTCCAAGCGAGGTTGAAAACCTCGCCTACTTTGGGCGGCGGTTACATTCCTTCTGTCGGCTGTGGTGGGGGGTAGGGGACTTCTTCCTGGCGTACTTTCTCGAGGAGGCGGCCGATATTTACGTGCCGGTTGATGAGTTCCTGGATGCGGGAGATTTTCTCGGTGTCGCCGGGGAGGGTCTTGATGGTCATCGAATGGATGCGACTGGCGATGGTGTAGCTGTCCATCGGCGAGGAGATGGCTGGGAGGTCGCTTACCTGTAGCAGGCGCATGACGCTTTCGTGAGGGCGCAGGCTGCCGCTGAGCACGATGCCACAGAGGCCGCGGGTGTGCTGGCCGATGAGGGAGACGGCTGCGAGCACGACGTCCTCGCGGTCACCGGGAGTGATGACCAGGGTGCCGGGGGTGAACTGGGTGAGCAGGTGGCCGATCTCCATGTCGCCGATGAGGACCTTGCGCGCGAGGCGGCGGGAGCTGGCCTTGGCATTGATGAACTCGCCTTTCACCGCCTTGCTCACCTGGCCGAGCGTGGGATGGGAGAGCATCAAATCGGTGGGGATGGCGCCTA
Source organism: Verrucomicrobiaceae bacterium (assembly GCA_043753265.1). Taxonomy (GTDB): domain Bacteria; phylum Verrucomicrobiota; class Verrucomicrobiia; order Chthoniobacterales; family Chthoniobacteraceae; genus SXWH01. The sequence goes on along the minus strand of JAYUWZ010000040.1, from coordinate 1,616 downwards.
GGAGCTCGATGCCCAGGCGCTCGAAGCCGCGGCGGGCGAAGTCCACGACGTAGTCGAATTTTTCGGGGAGCACCTTGTTCAGGATGACGCCGAGCACGGGCACGCCTTCCTTTTCAAAAAGGGCGTGGCTGAGCGCGACTTCATCGATGGGCCTGCCGATGCCGCCCTGGGTGATGATGATGGCACGCGATTCCAGCAGGCGTGCGACGCGGGCATTGGAAAGGCCGAAGACCGAGCCGACCCCAGCGTGGCCGGTGCCTTCGATGATCACGAAGTCCTTTTCCCAAGCGGCGCGGTCGAAGGAATTTTGTACGCGGCGGGCGAGCAGGTCGGTATTGGCCTGCTGGATGAACTTGCGCGTGAAATCCGGCTCCACCGCGACGGGGCTGATGGCGTCGAGCGGCGCGGCGATGCCGTAGGTCTGATCGATGAGGATGGTGTCCTCGTCGATCTTGTGTCCGTCGATCTCCACAAAGCGCTGGCCCACGGGCTTGATGAAGCCGATGCGGCCGAGGGCCTGCCGGAGCGCGTCGAAGAGCCCCAGCGATACGGTGGTTTTGCCGTCGTTTTGCTGGGTCGCGGCAATGAAGACGCGAGGTGTGATGGTGTTCACGGTCGCGGAATCAGGAATTCGTGGTTCCTTGTTCCGGGTAGAGGGCTCGGTATTGGATGGCGCGCAGGCCGATGGTGGCGGCGACGCCGAGGATTTCCTCATCGGTGGCACCGCGTGAAAGATCCGCGCAAGGCTTGGAAAGGCCGAGCAGGAGCTGGCCGTAGGCCTCCGCGCCGCCGAGGTATTTGACGAGCTTGCTGGCGATGTTGGCGCTGTGCAGGTCGGGGAAGATGAGCACGTTGGCCTTGCCGGCGACGAGGCTGTCATTCGCCTTGATGGCGGCGAGGTCGGGGACGAGCGCGGTGTCGGCCTGCATTTCGCCATCGATCTCGATTTCGAGGTCCTGCTCGAGGGCACGCTGCTTGGCTAGGGCACATGCGGCAGCGACGCGCTGCACGCTGGGCATGTGGGAGCCGCCCTTGTTGCTAAAGCTGAGGAAGGCCACGCGGGCCTTGTTGCCGGTGAGCTGGCGGCAGACGTTGCCTGTCTCGATGGCGATGCCTGCGAGTTGCTCGACGGTGGGCTCGGGAATGACGGCGCAATCTGCAAAGAAGATGACGCCGCGCTCGCCGTAGCGCTTGTTGGAGAGATCGAGCATCTGGCAGCTCGAAATGCTGCCCACGCCGGGAAGGGGCGCGATGAGCGTGATGAGCGGGCGCATGGTATTGGCGGGGGTTAATCCCGCGCCGACGACGAGGCCGTCGACGAGATTATACTGCACCATCATCGCTGCGAAATAGTTGGGCTTGATGAGGATCTCCCGGGCTTCCGAGGGGCCGAGGTCGCGGTAGCGCTTCAGTTTTTCCAGGCGGGGGATAAAGTGCTCGAGCTCCTGCGAGGTGGCGGGGTCGATGATGCCGACGTGGTTGAGGTCGACGCCCTCGGCATCGGCTGCTCTTTCCACGGCGTCGCGCTTCCCGAGCAGGATGGGGGTGCCCAGGCCCAACTTCGCGTAGCGGCCAGCCGCTCGCAGCACCGCGGGTTCCGTCCCTTCAGGAAAGAC
>JAYUWZ010000039.1:0-10138 GCA_043753265.1 Verrucomicrobiaceae bacterium | reverse complement strand
ACTTGTGGAACGATTTGCAGCAGCACCTTCTGACCATCCTCCGAGACCATCGGCTCCGTCTCAATCGTGCTCCCCACATTGCGCGTCTCAAAGGTCGTGGGTGTCACCGAGTTTGCATCGACGAGAAGCGAGTCTGCCTTGGTTGGCTCGTTCGCGACTTTCGGGGCTCCGGGCACGCCAAATTCGATAGGGTATCGCTCCTCAAAAATATTCTCCGATACGCACCGGTTGCCGCTCAGCGTGGTTACCTCCGGCCAGTCAATCAGTGTAGCCTGCTTGAGCTTGATGAGTTCCAGCACCTTCGCCTGTGCAGCATTGATGGTGGCGGGATTTCGCAGGTCCGGGAGTAAAGCCAGCGCTTTCTCCTCGGGCATGGACACCATCAGGACATCCACGCGCACCTGCGGCACGTCTTTGAATTCCCTGGGCTTTTCCGGCGGGATCACGAGCTCCGGTGTTGTGACCGGGGTCGGAGCGGCCACGGGAGTGGGGGAGGCGCTCGGAGAAACGGCGGCGGGCTCCTGGGCGAAACCGTGCAGTGAAAGAGCGAGGAGAAGGAGGGTGAGCGTTTTCATAGGGCAAGCCTGTGCATCGGTATGGGACGGCTCGATGGCTGGAAAATTCAACCTATATTCGAAGGTTGGGAAAGTAGCGCGGACTTTTAGTCCGCTGATGGTAGGCGGTTCCTTGGGAGGGTGGCGCCCGCGCATTGCTCACCCATGCGGACTAAAAGTCCGCGCCACATTACGCGAATCCGTTCTTCCCTGATTTCTCCTTCACAAAGGATCACATCTTCATGCGATAGAACGGACCGCTGGCTGGAAATACCTTTGGGGTGCCATCCTTATGCAACCCTACCCGTCCCGCCTCAACGCCCCTTCCCGTCGTCACCTGATTTTGGCCGGAGCCGTGGCCACATTGATGAGCGTGTCGCCATCGGCCCGCGCAGCCCAGTTTATTTACACGCCCGGAAATGGATTTACTGATCTTTGGTCCGCCGGTACGGGTTGGAGTGGCATCCCGGTAAGTGCCGTGGATACCCGCCTGACATTCGTCGGGACGAACACGGATGTGTTTGCAGACGGCCTGGCCAATACCAATACGAATGACATCGCGGACCAGTTCCTGCTTAATATCCTGGATTTGCAGGGAACCGGCCTAGTGACGACGGCAGCCACCGTTCAAATCGCGGGCACGTTTCCCTCTACGGGTGTGACCTTGATTGCCAATGGAGCAACCACCCCGGTGGTGAATCTCAACGCGGTCGCGGGGGCCGGCCTCACCTACGATGTGCAGCCCACTCTGACTCTCGCCAACAACACGCTCTTCACTGGGGCCGGCACTGCCAATTTCAATTTCAGCGGGGGCTTGAGTGGCAGTGGCGTCACTCTTTCAAAAAGCGGCGCGAGCATCCTGAGTATGGGTGGTGCCTCGGCACTGGGCTTGCTGGACCTCGGAATTAATAATGCGGGTGGCAGCGTCTCGCTGCTGAGTGGCAGCGCGCTGGCCATTGGAAACGGCACGGGCAACTTGCGAATCGGGGTTTCCGGCATCGCCACGGCCGCCAGCGGCACGCTCGATGCCACTGCTGCAGCAAGCTTCACGGCAAATGTGGTTAACGTGCAAATCGGCCACACCGGCAACAACAACGTCGTTGCACAGGGCATCCTGAACCTCGCGGCGTTCAACGACATCACCGCGACGGGCTCATTTACCATGGGGCACACCGGGGGCGCGCAAAACAATGTGACGTCTGCCATGACCACCCCTGCGGGCTCCACTACGGTCATACGCACCCCTACCTTCATCATCGGTGGTAGCAAGAGCAGGGGCACCTTCACCCTGGGGGCAGGGGCGACTTTTGATCTGACAGGCACCGGTGCGCTGTCCCCCACCACGGGCCGCACCTCATTTGGTGTCTCCAACATGGCTGCGGGCGGCGGTGGCGGCACCTACAGTGGCACGGTGGATCTCTCGGGTGGCGTATTCCGGGGAAACTTGAACGGCCTTTTCATCGGCAACAACAACACCGCATCCAGCAGCAGCGCAGCCACAGGCATCCTGACCCTCAGCGCCGATGCGCTGAACCGGCTCGACATCGTGGGTGCGGGAAGCGTGGTGGTCGTGGGCAGGCAGCAGGTGAGCACCGCCAGCGGCGTGGCGACCGGTACGCTCACCATCGGCAATCTCGATCCTACGAGCAGCGTGACAACCACGACCGCCGGGGCGACGGCCATCCTCGTGGGCAGTGCGCTCACGGCGGGCAAAGCCGTGGGGACGCTGAATCTCAATGGCGGCACCCTGGGAATCAACACCACGGGCGCTGCCATCGGCGGCACTGCACTCGGCACGAGCACGGTAAACTTCAACGGCACCACGCTGCGCGCTCTCAACAATAGCACCGGCTGGATCACGGCCATCACCAATGCGAACGTCGGCGCAGGCGGTGCGAAATTTGACACCAATAATTTCACCATCGCTATCGCGCAGGCGCTGAATCACGACGCCCTGCTCGGGGCCACGGAGGACGGTGGCCTTACGAAATCCGGGAATGGCGTGCTGACGCTCAGCGGTATGAACACCTTCACCGGACCCATCACCATCTCGGGGGGCACGCTCCATGCGGCGAAAACGGCCTCGCTGCCCGGCTACCTCACGCCTGGGCACATCAATGTGCTTTTTGGATCCATAGGCTTGAACGTGGGTGGGGCAGGGGAGTTTGAGGTGTCGGACATCGACCTCATCCGGACCAACGCGGTGTTTTCCTCCACCCACGGTGTGGCCATCGATACCAGCAATGCAGGCGGCACGGTGACCTATGCCAGCAGCTTTGGAACGCTCTACAATCTCGCAAAGCTCGGCATCAACACCCTCGTGCTCGATACCGGTGCGACGACAGTCGGCGCGCTCAGCATCGGTATCAACAACAACGGTGGCACCGTGCAGGGAGTCGCCGGCACTTCATTCTCAGTGGGTTCGGGATCGCTTGATAATCTCAACATCGGCGTGACGAATACGCCCACAGCGGCGAGCGGCGTTCTCAACGTGTCGGCTTCGGGCAGCTTTGCGGCCAACGTGGGCAGCATCCTCCTCGGCTCGGCGGGGAATAACAGCGTGACCGGCCAGGGGACGCTGAACCTGCCTGCCGAAAACGTGATCACCGCCGCGAACTTAATCACGGTGGGCACCAGCGGCGGAGCGTTCAACAGCCCGGTTTCTGCCATTACCGTGGAGGGAGGCGGCAACACTTTCGTGCAAACGCCCAACCTCACTGTGGGTGGAACCAAGAGTCGCGGCACTCTCACCATTGGCGCAGGTGCCATTTTCGAACTCGGCGGCACTTTTGGCGGGCGCACTACTCTTTCCATTGGCCGCTCGGCCGTGGAGGGTGGCACAGGGAACTGGTCGGGCGTCGCCGATTTCTCCGGCGGCGTGTTCAAGGGAACGCTGGGCAATGTCGTCATCGGCTCTACGGATGCCGGGTCCGGAGGATGGACCGAGGACGGTACGCTGACGCTCAGCGCCGACGCCGCAAACCATGTGGACATCGCGGGCTTTGGCACCGCGGTGATTGTCGGCAACTGGATTAGTGGCGGCGCCGTCACCACGGGTGGATTGGTCGCGGCCACGGGCACATGGACCATCGGCAACCTCGACGCCACCAGTTCCATCACCTCGCTGGACAATGGCACTGGCATCCTCCTTGCGAGCGGCGGCGCGGCTGGCGCTCAGCGCGCGGCGGGCAATCTGAATCTCAATGGCGGCACACTCACCATTACCACGAGCGGAATCGCCATCAGTGGCGACGCGTTCAATCCCAGCAATGTAAGCACGGTGCGCTTTAATGGCACGCAGCTCAGGGCTGGGGCATCCAGCACGAATTGGATCAGCAATCTCACCAATGCGGTCGTGTCCACTGGCGGCGCGAGGGTGGACACTGCGGGCTTCGACATCATCATTCCGCAGGTCCTTTCACACGACTCCAATCTGCCCGGTGCGGATGGCGGGTTCTCCAAAACCGGCGAGGGCACACTCACTCTCACGGGCGTGAATACCTACGACGGACCAACCATTGTCAATGAGGGCACGCTGCTCGTGCATGGCAGCATCAGCGCAAGCAATGTGAATGTCCTGGGAGGAGTGCTCGGTGGCAGCGGGGGCACCACAGGCAATGTGACCGTGTCTGCGCTCGGCACCATCGCACCGGGTGCGAGCATCGGTGCTTTGATTATCGGTACGTTGACCTTTTCGGGTGCGGGCACGTTTGCGTTGGAAATCGACACGACTACGGTGTCGAGCGACGTGCTCAGCATCAGTGGCCCGCTCACGCTGGGTGGGGCTTCGCCAAACCTCACCATCACCGACCTCGGTGGCGACATGGTGCTAGCGCTCGATACCAAGCTCACCTTCATCAACTACATTGGTGCGTGGGACAACCAGGTGTTCCAGTTTGGCGGCGCGCCAGTTGCCGATGGAGGGGTCATCGCTGTGGGCTCCAACCTCTTCGCCATCGACTACAATGATGGCAACAGCGTCTCGCTCACTGTGGTTCCCGAGCCTGCGGCCTGCGTGTCACTGCTGGGGGGCCTGGGTATTTTGCTCGGAGCGCGCCGCCAGCGCGCGGTTTGACTCATATCAGGTCAAATTGGAGCAAGGTGGGGACGGGTGGGCGGACTGGAAGTCCACCCACATCCTTCAGGAATCCAGGAAAACGCGGCTTTTGACGGGGCCACGAGGATTCCCTGAAATAAAAGAAGGCCGCCCGGCTTGGAACCCGGGCGGCCTTCGAATTTTTTGAAACCGTGTCGTCCTACAGTTCCTTGATGCGGATGCGGCGGTATTCCATCGTGGCGCGATCCGCCTCGAGACCGATGGGTCCGGTGGCTGGCAGCTTTAGCGCGGCTTCCAGCACCTCACCATTGCAGGTGCAGTGCGCCACGCCGTCTTTCACGACCACCAGGATCTCATTCCAATCCTGTGGCTTGTATTTCTTCAGTTCCTTGTAGGGGCCGGCCACGAGGTAGTCGCGGCACTGGAGCTGCGGCTTGCGCAGGAAGATACCGCTGTCCGCATCCACGCTTGCGCGGAATTCCAGGCGGAGCTCGAAATCTTTGGGGAACTCCTTCGTCGTCCACATCTGGCGGAGTTTTTGGCCTCCGGGCTTCTGCGGATGCACCGTCAGAATGCCATCCTTGGCGGAATAGCGGCCATCGGAAGACTCGGTCTTGCCGTCAAATTTGTCGTCGGCTTTGTAGTTCCAGCCATCCAGGTTGGTGCCGTTGAAGAGGCTTACAAAGCCGTCTTCCAGCTTGAAGTCATCGGCGCGGAGGCCGGTGCAGGTGAGTAAGAGTGCGAGGAGGAGTCGGGTGAACATGGCTGCGCAGAGTGAGGGTTCGTTTGAAAAATGCGAATCGAAAAATCGCGGCCTACAGCTTCACGCTAAATTCATCCCCCTCCACCACGCTCTCGCAGAAGCTCGCGATGAGATCCACCGTGCGCTCGATGTCCTTGATGTCGCACATCTCCACCACGCTGTGCATGTAGCGCAGCGGGATGCTGATGAGCGCGCTGGGGATGCCTTCGCGGGTGTGGAAAATCACGTCCGTATCCGTGCCGCTGTAGCGGCTGCTGCTCTCGTGCTGGAGGGGGATGCCCTTTTCCTCGGCCACGGTCATGATGCGCTTGATCACCTCTGGGTGATTGCAAGTGCCGTGCGTGATGCTGGGTCCACCCCCAAGTTTCGCCTCGCCGTGGATTGCGAAATCGATGCCGGGTGTGTCCGTGGCGTGCGTGACGTCGAGCACGATTGCCACATCGGGCATCAGCCGGTGCGCCACCATCTTGGCACCGTGGCCGCCGATTTCCTCCTGCACGGCATTCACCGCGATCACGGTGCTGCGGAGCTTCTTCTTCGCCTTGAAAAGTCGCGCCATCACCTGAGTGAGGATGAACCCGCCCAGCCGGTTGTCCAGCGCCCGGCCCACGGTGCGGCGCTCGCCGAACTCCTCCGCGCCATCCGAGTACACCGCGGGATGTCCCACCCGGATGCCCAGCTTCTTTACGTCCGCATCGCTCGATGCCCCCACATCCACATAGAGCTCGTGAATCTTCGGGGCTTTCTCCTCGGCCAGCCCGTCCTTGCGCAGGTGGATGGCCGTGTTGCCGATGATCCCGCGCACCACGCCTTTGTCCGAAAGGATGTCGATGCGCCGTCCGCGCGCCGTCGCCGTGTCGCTGCCACCCACGCGATCCACGCGCAGCCAGCCTTCCTTGGTGATGTGCTTTACGATGAACCCGATCTCATCCGCATGGGCCTCGATCATGATTCGGAGCGGCTTCTTTGCCGCCCCCTCGATGGTCGCCCACGCGGTGCCATAGGCGTCGTTCTCCACGCGATCGGCAAATTGCCGCACATACTTTGCCCACACGCGCTGGCCCGGCGCCTCAAAGCCCGTGGGGCTGGGCGTGCGGAGGAGTTCAAAAAGGAAGGTCTTTGCTGCTTTATCCATCGGGGGAAATGAGCGCGAAACCCCGGGTGCATTGCAAACTGCAAATCACGAAAACCCTCCATTTTACACGCTCGGGAGGCCTACAAAACGTGACTGCGGGGAACCATGGTGCACAAAAAGCGACACTCAGTATTTCTCAATTTGGCAGAAGTCGCAAGCATGCGACATGCTAATGCAAAATTGACCAACCATCCTGTAACCCTGAGTTTTACTTAGTTTTCAAGGGATTTCCCCTGATTTTTGACTGCGGAAGCTCGCAATAATTGGAGTGGTACTACGGATGCTAGATAGCAGGTTGTCTTAAAAACATATCACTGCCCGTCACGCCTGCCCCCAATGGATCGTTGCTGGGCAGGCAAACCAAAACTATTTATGATTTCCGCCGCAGCTTTTCAGCCCAAAGGCTTCGAAGGCGTCATGCTCGCAGCAAGCCTGAATGACGTCATCCAAATGGAGTGCCTCTCCATGAGTACCCGTGCCGTACGTGTCGACTGTGGAGGTCGCACCGGCCGCATCTTCTTCGCAGGGGGGCAGATTGTGCATGCCGAGGTGGGCGACTTGATCTCCGAGGATGCATTCTTCGAGATCGTTCACTGGCCGAAAGGCTCCTTTCAAATCGAGGAGGGCGTGCGGGCTCTTGACGAAACCATCACCCGGAACTGGGAAAGCCTGCTCATGGAGGCTGCGCAGCGGCACGACGAGCGGCAGCCCGGCACCGTGACCGCCTTCCCGATGACAGCCCAAGCCATGAATACGAACCATATCGCAGAAGCGTTTAAAGACCCCGATATCCTCGAGGCCGCGCATTACTCGCAGGACGGTCAGTTGCTCGAAAGCAAAGGCGGCGACCCGGATGCCCTTCAGGGCACCGCAGCCTATGTGATGCAGCTGCTCGCCCACATCGGCACTGCGCTCGGGGCCGAGGGGCTCCGCGAGGTGCATCTCGTCGGTACCCAGCAGCGCGCAGTGTGTGTGCAAAATGGAGAGTCCAGCACCGTTGCGATCACCACTGTCAAAACCAACCTCACGGCACTCGCCAAAAAGCTCGCGTAGTCCACGCCTATGAACCCACTCAATTCACTTAAAGATATCCCCGGCGTCTTCGGCAGTTTTGTATTCGGTCCAGATGGATCGCTCACTGCCCGAGACATGCCCGCTGTCTATCCCGACGATCTCTTTTCCGAAATTCACCGCCGCTTGCAGGGCATCGCGGAGGCTGTGGAGCCGGCGCTAACCGGCTTCTACGAATTGCTGGCCAAATTCGACGGGCACTGGCTGCTCACCCGCATGACCCCTAAAGGGACGCTGAATATCCTGGCGGACGAATCGGTCAATTTTCCAGCCTTGAAGATGGCTGCAAACGTGACAGTGAAGCACCTCGAAACGCTTACCGCCGCGAAGGTGGAAGCTGCGCCGGTCGCTGTCGAGGTGCCAGCGCCCGCTCCCGCTCCGGTGGCTGTGGTGCCGGTCGTCGCAAAGCCAGCCCCGGTGGAAGCAGTTCGTCCCAAGCGCATCTGGCGGGGCCAGGTCGTGGATTAGCTAAAGATGGTTAGATGGCGTCGCCGCCCGGGCCTTAGAGTGCAGGGTTGCCCGTCTCGGATGTTCGGATTCGCACTGCATCTGCCATCGTGGTGACGAAGATCTTCCCATCACCGGGCTTTCCCGTCTTGGCCGCGCGGATGATGGCTTCCACGGCTGCATCCACGCGGTCATCGGAAACCACCACCTCTATCTTGATGCGCTGCACAAAGTGCACCGTGTATTCGCTGGAGCGGTGAACCTCCGTGTGGCTGTCATCGCGACCGTACCCGCGCACCTCGCTCACAGTCATTCCGGCAATGCCCACTGCCCACAATTGTTCCTGCACTTGCTCGACCCGAAACGGTTTGACGATGGCCTCGATTTTTTTCACCGGAAATCAGTGGTTTGGCGCTGATGAGCGATAGGGTGGACGGTAATTATGCGATATCCCTCGCGCCTCTCGCTCGTCTCGAAACTCACCGTCTTCCCATCGCTCCGCCCCGCCGCACAAAAAGGGCGCAGGTGGCGTTTGGAAAGAGAATGGGTCACGGATAGTTTTCGATACTGGCCAAATTTAGACACATCGTCCTCATGTGGACGATGCGCTCGTGCCGCCGCTTTAGCAATCGCAGTGCCAAGGCACTTTTACAGAGAAGCGCGGTTATTCGAACCCATAACTTGCGCTGGCGGCTGGTCAAAATGAGCCAGTCCGCGAAAAAACGCGCCGCCAACAGGGGAGTTTTAAAAACCTCGCATACTTTCAGTCCTTGTCTTCCGCATCGAGGCGGCGGACGAGATTGAGGCAGCGGGTGACGAGGGCGGTCCAGCCTGTCTGGTGGCTGGCACCTAGACCACGGCCGTTGTCGCCGTCGAAGTATTCGTGGAACCAGACGAGTTCCTTCCAATGCGGATCCTTGGCCAGTTTGTCGGAGAGGCTATCGTCGCCATGGCAGGGGCGCTTTCCCTTTCGGTTGGGGAGGAAAAGCCCGCCGAGCCGGCGTGCGATCTCGCCCGCAATCTGCGAGAGGTTCATGAGGTTTCCCGAGCCCGTGGGAAACTCGAGTTGCACGGAGTCGCCGTAGAAGAGGTGGTAGCGCTCGAGTGCCTCGATGAGCAGGTAGTTGAGCGGAAACCAGATCGGGCCGCGCCAGTTGCTGTTACCTCCCCACATACCGTCGGTGCTTTCACCCGGCTCGTACTGGATGCATACGTGGCCGCCCTCGTGGAAGAAGCAAAACGTCTCGTCGCGATGCGCCTGCGAGAGCGAGCGGATGCCGTGCGGGGAGAGGAATTCTTTTTCGTCGAGCATCCGCTTTAGCACACGGAGCAGACGATCCTTGCTGGGGATGGCGAGGAGGCGGAGTTCGCCGTAGTCTTTCGTCACGCGCTCCATGTAACTCGTGTAGCCGGCGACGTCGGGCCGGTTATCGAGGAACCAGCGCATGCGCTTGCGAAAACCGGGGAGCGATTTGATGACGCCTTGATCGATAATTTCCACCGCGAGCAGGGGAATGAGGCCCACCATGCTGCGGGCGCGCAGGGGGATCGCCTCGCTGGGCTCCTCGCCGCCGGGGCCGTCGTCGGTGCGCATGCGGTCGTAGTAAAAGCCGTCCTGCTCGTCCCAGAGTCCGGTGCCGCCCATGGTGTTCATGGCATCGGCAATGGCGACGAAGTGCTCGAAGAACTTACTCGCGATGTCCTCGTACGCGGGGCGCGTGCGCGCGAGTTCCAGGGCCATCGCGAGCATGGTCGCGCAGTAAAATGCCATCCAAGCGGTGCCGTCGGCCTGCTCGAGCGTGCGGCCATCGGGGAGCGGTTTGCTGCGGTCGAAGAGGCCGATGTTGTCCATGCCCAGGAAGCCGCCGCCAAAGAGATGCTGGCCGCGTGCGTCCTTGCGGTTCACCCACCAGGTGAAATTGATGAGCAGCTTTTGGAAGCAGCGCTCTAGGAAGAGTGTGTCGCGCTGGCCGCGGGTGGCGGTGATCTTGTAAACGCGCCAGCATGCCCATGCGTGCACGGGCGGGTTCACGTCGGAGAAATTCCATTCGTACGCGGGCAGGGCGCCATCGGGCCGCAGATACCACTCGCGCAGGAAAAGCATGAGCTGC
>JAYUWZ010000038.1:0-4842 GCA_043753265.1 Verrucomicrobiaceae bacterium | reverse complement strand
GGACATGGAGCCGCGGGCTTACACCAACTCGCCAACCGGGCTGAGCTTCGCGGTCGGTGGCTACGCCTACGCGAAGGGCAGCGTTCATACCGATCCTGCGTTGCCGATCGATAACGTGAGCGTCGAGTCCCATACGGCGATATTTGCGCTGGCGACGACGCTCAACGTCTTCGGCAAGTCGGCAAAGATGGACATGGTTTTGCCTTACACGTCACTGGCTGCGGAAGGCCTGGTAATGGGCGCGAGTCGGGAGCGGCTTGTCTCGGATTTCGGCGATCCGTTCTTCCGCTTCTCGATGAACTTCTTCGGCGCACCCGCGCTGACGATGGAAGAGTTTGCGCGCTACAAGCAGGACTGGATCATCGGCGCGAGCCTGCGCGTCAGCCCCCCGCTTGGGCACTACGACGAGGACAAGTTGGTCAACATCGGGAGCAATCGCTGGTCGTTCCGCCCGGAAATTGGCGTCTCAAAAGCCTTCGGCCGGTGGACGGTCGAGATCGCGCCCGGTCTCGCGCTCTACACGGACAACGGTGATTTCTTCGGCGGCAAGACGCGGGAACAAGCACCGCTCTTCGGCGTTCAGACGAGTGTGACATACGTCGCAAAGCCCGGCCTCTGGATGTCGCTCAGCGGCTCCTATTTCATCGGCGGGCGCACCACGGTCGACGGCTTGGAAAACAACGACGAGCAGGAAGGCTGGCGCCTCGGCGCGACCTTCTCGCTGCCCGTGAACCGCCACAATTCAGTCAAACTCTTTGCCCTCCGCGGCTTTGACGCCCAACGCGATGCGGACCTCGATGTCATCGGCATCTCGTGGCAATACCGCTGGGGCGGTGGACTCTGAACGCATGCATCACCAAATTCATTTCCGAAGTTTAGCAGGCTTTCTCGTTCTCTGCGCGAGCAGTGCTCTGCGGGTGATAGCTGCGGAACCCATTGAAGTGGACCCCGGTCTCGACACCACCGTGTTGCACAGCCGGGTGAGGCTCGGAAATGAGTTCATCGACCGGGATGACGGCGCTTCCAAAAACACGACAAAGCTGAGCCTGGCCTATGCGTTTGGCCGCACCTCGCAGCGCGACTGGTCCATTCAACTCGAACTGCCGCTGGTGGCAGTACGGGGCGGGGCCGGCGGTAGCGCAACAGGCTTCGGCGACGCCTCGGTGCGCCTCGTGCATGTCGTGGATCCCACGGGAGTCTTTCGTTGGGCGGCTGGCGTGGAGACACAATTCAACACGGCTGCGCAGGACCAGCTCGGGGACGGGGTCTTTCGGGTTTCGCCCCTGCTCGGTTTCGCGTTGCAACCCAGCGCCACCTGGAAGTTCCAGACCGTCATGCAGTTCGACCAATCACTGACCCGCGAATCGGGTGTCTCCGAGCAGCAGGAGCTCAAACTCATGCCTTCGCTGCAATGCGACCTGCCAAACGGTTTTTTTGCCTTCACCGAAACCGAACTGAAGTGGAACCTGCGGGATAACAACGCCTTCGGGGCCAAGCTCAAATTCGAAATCGGCCGCGGCTTTGGCTCCCACGACCAGTGGGTGATGAGTGCCCGCTACGAGGTGCCCCTGACGGAAAGCGATGATGAGCACACCTTCAGCGTCGGATTCGCCTACGTCTTTCCGTAACTCCATACCAATGGAATCCCAACCGTTCACTGCACTATGTCTGTTCTCCAATATATGAAACCCAATTCAAACATCGCCGCCGTCAGCCTTTCGCTCACGGTGATCTTTGCGCCAGCCGCCTTTTGCGCGGAACGCGAACCGAACGCCGATCAAATCCTCCGGCAAATGTCGGACAAACTCGCGGCCTCCCGGAGTTTCACATTCAAGGCCCATCGCAAGATCGACCCGGCGCTGCTCGAAGGGACCGTCGTCGCCGAGGACTCGCGGGTCGAGGCCCGCGTGCTGCGTCCCAATAAATTCGCGGCCCATGCGAAGACCAACTTTGGGGTGCGGCGTTTTCTATCCGATGGAAACACACTCACCGTGCTCGACGGGAATGCGAATACCTACACATCGGTACCCATGCGCAAAAGCATCGATGGCGTCGTGGCAACGCTCGATGAGAAGTATGGCTTTACCCCGCCGCTCGCGGAGTTTGCGGTGAGCAATCCCTACCGTGGCATCCGCCAGCAGGCGCAGAGTGTCGCCTATGTGGGCCGCGAGAAAGTGGCAGGAGGCTTCCTCGGACTGGGTGGCGTGGAGTGCCATCGCCTCGCGCTGAAGGGCAAAATCGCGGATGCTGAATTGTGGATTGGGGTGGGGGATTCGCTTCCTCGCAAACTGGTCGCCACGTTTCATCGCGAAGGCCAGCCGCAAGTACGCATCGACTTCTCGGCCTGGAATCTGGCCGCCAATTTGAGCGACAGCGACTTCACTTTCACCCCGCCGCAAGGCGCGGACAAAATCGAGATGTGGACGCCCTCCGAAATGGCATCCGCCAGCAGGAAATTCGCAGCAAAGAAGAACTAGACCAATCACGCATATGAAAACACGCATCCCATTTCTTCTCGTCCTTGCCGGTCTGCTCATCGGCACCAACTCAGCCCACGCACAACGCCGCGCCTATGGCGTGAGCGGCGATAATGGCACCGCCGTGGCCACCCGTCGCGGTGTCGCATGGTCCGGCGAAAATAGCTCCGGCGCGGTATCGCGCCGTGGCGGAGTCGTCGCGACGGATGACGGCGTCGCTGTCGCTAACCGCCGCAAAGTGGCTGTCGCCACGGACAACGGCGTGGCCGTTGCAAGGCGCCCCGTCGCTCCGGTGGCAGTCGCAAAACCGCTGCCTCGTGGCTACATCCGCACCGTGCCAGTGGGTTACCGCCGTGTTGCCTACCGCGGTTATAACTGCTACTTCGTCGGCGGAGTCTACTATCGCGCGGTGATGTATGAGGGTTCCACGGTCTACGTGGTCGTAACGTAGCAGATATCGGAGTGCGTTGCTCTTCAAAACCAACACCCAGAATATGAAAACCAAACAAATCATCGAAGCTGCCCACAGGTTGTCCAAACCATACCGCGTCACAAACGGGAAGAAGTTCCGGCTGAAGGATGTGGACCCTGGCGACACTGGCGAACTCAAATCCGAGGACAAACCCCGCGCTAAAGAAGCACTCCAGACCGGGGTCGAGGCGCTGTCCGAGCTGCAGTCCAAGCTCTATGCGCAGGACCGCTGGTCGGTGCTGCTCATCTTCCAGGCGATGGATGCCGCGGGGAAGGACGGCACCATCAAACATGTGATGTCCGGCGTGAATCCACAGGGCTGCCACGTATCGTCGTTCAAATCGCCGTCGAGTGAGGAACTCGATCACGACTTTCTCTGGCGCTGCCAGAAGCGCCTGCCTGAGCGCGGGCGGATCGGGATTTTCAATCGCAGCTACTACGAGGAGACGCTCGCGGTGCGTGTGCATCCGGAATTTCTCGCGGGGCAGAAGCTGCCCGAGCGGTGCGTGACGAAACGGATCTGGGATGAGCGATTCGAAGACATCCGCGCCTTCGAGCGCTACCTCACGCGCAACGGGACCATCGTGCTGAAGTTCTTCCTCCACGTCTCGAAGGACGAGCAAAAGAAGCGCTTCCTTGAGCGGCTCGATCTGCCGGAAAAGAATTGGAAGTTCTCCGCCAGCGACGCCAAGTCACGTGGCTTCTGGGACGAGTATATGGATGCTTACGAATCCACGATCCGGGAGACAGCGACGGAGGATTCGCCATGGTACGTAGTACCAGCAGACAATAAATGGTACACACGCATGATCGTGGCCGCGGCGGTGATCGACGCCATGGCCTCGCTCGATTTGCACTACCCCAAAGTCAGCGCCGCCCACCGCAAAGAACTCGCCGTCGCAAGAAAGCTGCTCGTGGGTAATTGAACGCAAAAGCAACCAGCCATACGTGGCTGCGCATCAGGACCATTGCGCACGACACAATCCCCCCGGCGGCAAGCTTCTTCATTTCAACTTCAGACAACGCCAACACAAACCCATGAAACCCGAAACCGATAACTTCAATCTGGATGACATCACGGAAGCCCGGCGCAAGGCTGTCACCGAATCCATTCGCCCAATCAGCGCCGAAAAGCTGAAAGAACTCGGCGACGAAATTCTTCCGTTTTTCGACCACCCGTGGCGCGAATTGTATTTCGGCTTCATCGCCGAGAATGCCGACGCCACGTTCTATCACGCCACTACGCACGACGGTATCCAGATCATCTACTGCCACGCGAAGGGCAAGGGTCTTTGGTTCATTCCGAAAGTGGGCAAGGGCATGGTGCAGCCGCGGGCACTGGCAATTCTGAAAGAAATCGTCGACGGGCGCTAAAAACGTGAACCTGACTGCGAAGCAATTCGCTCCTTTGAGACAGGCGATCCAGCTATTCTTTCCGCAATAACACTCCCATGCCTACCGCTGACTCCATTTCAGACTTCGATATCATCGTCATTGGCGGTGGCCCCGCAGGCACCAGCGGCGCTGCTGCCTCGGGCTTTCTTGGCAGGCGCGCCGCGCTGGTGGAAATGGCTGGCATGCTCGGCGGCGCGGGCATCAATACCGGCACCATTCCCAGCAAGACGCTGCGTGAGACCGCGCTGGTGCTGAGCGGATGGCGCTCGCGCCGGCTCTTTGGTGTGGACCTTTCGCTCCAGCGCGAGGCGACTATTGGCGACTTCATGGGCCACGAAAAGAACGTCACCGCCGCGGAGCGCGCACGCACGCAGACGCGGCTCGATATGCGTGGCGTGGCGCGTTTCCAGGGCAGGGCCAGCTTCATCGACTCGCACACCGTGCGTGTCGTCGAGGATGGCACGGAGACGCTGTTGCGCGGCGAGAAGATTCTGATCGC
>JAYUWZ010000037.1:0-4844 GCA_043753265.1 Verrucomicrobiaceae bacterium | reverse complement strand
GTGAAGACCGAGGCCCCCAGTCCGTGTTCGTCGGAATTGACGCGCGCGATCGCTTCCTCGGCGTTGCTTACGATTTCCATTTTAGGAAGGCCTGCATTCTCGCTGGAGAGAAGTTTCAACAGTGGGTCGGCTACATCCTCGGCGACGATCAAGCGGCGCGGAGCCATGCATGTGTTGCCTCCGTTCAAACGCACTGCAAACCGCAAAGCGCGCGACACCAGCTCAAGGTCGGCCCCCGAAAGCACCAGCACACAGTCTCGTCCGGAGAGTTCCATCACCGATGGCGTGCCGGTCGTTGCCAACTCTGCGAGGACAGCGCGCCCGTTTTTGGAACTTCCAGTAAAGATCACCTTGTCAGGTCGTGCGTTTAACGCCTGCCGTGCGGCCTGCAGAGTCTCGGGTAAAATGACCAATAGCGCCACGGGCAACCCAGCTTCGAACGCCAGCGCGGCCCATCGTTCCATCACTCCGCGGGTGCCGGGAGCGGGCTTCACCCACACAGCGTTGCCCGCCGCCAAAGCCTGCAAGGCATGGATGCCGGGGAGAAAGAGTGGATAGTTACCCGGCCCTATGATCAGGATAATCCCATAGGGATGCCTCTGAATTTCCGAACGGACCCCGCGCAGCCAGAAAGGCCGGCCCCGTGGTCCGATCTTGTGACTCGCCAGCACACGAACGGTGTTGCTTTCCAGCCACCGGCAACCGTCCGTCAGCGGCAACACCTCACTGACCAGTTTCTCGGCAACAGGACGAGCGCTCACCGCAGCGGCGGCAACGGCCAGTGATTCAGCGTGCTCCGCCATCAGGTAGCGCCAGTTGCGCAAAACTTCGATCCGCGTGGACAACGGTTTCGCCGCCCATTGCGCTTGCGCGGTTCGCGTTTCGTCGAGCAACACTCCCAATGGATCAACGTCGGTCATGCGATTTCCTCCATGCGTGGATTGGGCAGCACCGCGCGGCGATTCACTGGAGGCATCCCAGGTATGCCTAGATCCTGCAGCACCAGACGGGCGCTGATTCGCGCACTCTCGAAGATGACCGGCAACCCGCTTCCCGGGTGAGTGCCCCCGCCGACGAGGTAGAGTCCGTCCGCCTCCTCAAAGCGATTGTGAGGACGAAGGTGCAGCATCTGGTCGAGGCTGTGCGCGAGATTGAAGGTCGCTCCGCGATACACTTCGTAACTGCTGTCCCAATCATCCGGTGTGATGATTTTTTCGTAGCGGATACGCGACTCTATATCTTTGAAACCAGCCTTCGCAATTTGGCGCAACGCAAGTGCCCGATAGCGCGCTTTTTCCTTTCGCCAATCCACATTGGGGTGCTGGTGGGTGACAGGCACGAGAACATAGAGCGTGCTGTGCCCGGCCGGAGCTAGCGCAGGATCCGTCACGGTGGCGTTTTGCACGTAGAAAGACGGATCCTCAGACAGCACGTGTTTGCGCTCGATTTCATCGAGATTCCGCACGTAGTCTTCCGAGATATGGATCGTGTGATGGGGCAGAGCGAATTTCCCCTCCACTCCGAGATACATCATGAAGGTCGAGCAGGAGAATTTTTTGCGGCTAATTGAACGATCGTTCCACCGTTTCCGCAGTCGGTTCGGCACCAGCCTTTCCATGCCGCGAGCGAAATCGGCATTCATGATTACGGCCGAGGCCTTTTCCTCACCCTCCGAGGTGCGAATGCCTACGGCGCGCCGGCCCTCGAAGATGATTTCCTCCACCGCACACCCAGTCTGAATCTCAACGCCCAGGCGCTCGGCAACCCGGGCCATTGCCGCCGTCACGGCGGCACAGCCACCGATGGGGTGAAAAACGCCATGCTCATATTCCAGAAACGAGAGAATGGAGAAGAGGCTTGGACAGCGAAACGGGGACATGCCGAGGTATTTCGACTGGAAAGAAAACGCGAGACGGATGCGGGGATCCCGAAAGAAACGGGCGAGGTAGCGGTCCAAGGATTGATGCGGCCGGAGCATCGGTAGCAGCCGCAGCATCCGCATGGTCATTACGTCCTTCCAGCCAAGGAAAGGCGTCTCCAGGCAGGGCTCCATACGGCGCAGCTTCTCGCGGTTCTCAACCATGAAGCGCCGAAACCCGGGTGCGTCGGAAGGGGAGATGCCAGCGATTTGCTGCTCCATTCGCTCGATGTTCGGTGTGGCGTCCAACCGCCCGCCAGAGCCGAATTGAATCCGATACTGGGGATCGAGTCGCACCATATCCACCTCGGCGCTCAAGGTTGTGCCTGCGGCCTCGAAGATCTCCTCCAAAACACGCGGGTAAAGAAAAAAGGTGGGGCCGAGATCGAATCGAAAACCGTCCGCCTCGATGGATGAAGTCCGCCCGCCCACTACGTCGAGGCGCTCCACCACCTTTACCTTCATACCCGCCGCCGCCAGCAAAAGCGCAGCCGCCAAACCACCGGGACCGGCACCGACAATAATGACCTTCTTTTCCATAGTGGCTGCCGCGCGTCCGTCGCCTAGAACTTCGTCTTCAATCCACAGGCCCTCAGTGCGCACCAACCGGCGACGGCTTCATAAGCAACAAATAATGAAGCAAGTCCCAGCCCCAGACAGGCCATCCATGAAACATCGCGCATCAGAACAGCTCCAAGCCCAAGGCCCAAAGCGAACAGACCCCGAATGATTCGTCCCCCACGCTGGATATTTGGTCGTACGGCAGGCATATATTAACGTCATCTGTTTACGCTTCTTGAATGCGTACGGTTGCAAATCCCGTCCTCCCGCATGTTTCAGCACCCGCTTTGCCAGGCGCTGAGCGGAACAAGTGAGCGAAGGGTTCGAGAAGTTTTCCGAAGCCATTGGGTCTCCACAAAATGCTCGGCGGATCACTTGAGCTGAGCTCTTTAGGGGGAACGTACAATTCTCAGCAAGTGCGCAAGATTTTCACCGACTGGGCGGCCATGCCATACCTGCCTTTGCCTCGATCCCCCTCTTCCCGGGGCGGTCCCAATGACAGCGCCAGCGTCCGTCAGCGCCACGAGCGCCGGGGCTCGGAAAACATCGAACTGTTGCCACAATTTTACTGTCATTTACTGCCACGATTTTTTCGCGACGGTGCGTCTTCGTGCGTCAGGGCGATTTTCCGTGACCCGCAACAACTCCGGAGAGTGTTTTGGCACAACTGTCAGTGAAACTGTCAGCGCTTCCTCGAAAGCGTTACAATTCGAGCCAAGGCCGGAACTACTCGCTCACTACGGGCTAATAACGCGAGGATTTAGCTCGTCGCAGCCTGCGCCACGACCACGATTACGAAGCCCAAATACGAAATGTTTCGCCGTTCGAACGGCGTCTACTACTGGCAGGAGACCGAGGGCACCTAGAAGGGCTCTCTCAAAACCAAGGACAAGCAAGCTGCCTTCGATCTTCTCCACAGAAAGAATGAATTGCATCGGCAACCTCGCCTCAAGCTCGCCCTCGGCCGGGCATACCTCAGCTCACACGATACGAAATCCGCCACACACACCAGGCAGCATGTCATGAAGGAGAGGGCCAAACTTGGCATCTCCATCACTCAGGGAACGTTGCGCTCGCGCCCTGAAGTTCAAGGCTAACGGCTCCATTCGCAATAGGTGCCTCATTGAGACGACTGCGGAAGAAATCTTGAACGTCGTTCACGCCAACGGGAATGCTGTGAAGCACTACATGCGTCGCCTTCACAATCTGGCTGTGAACCTTGGCTGGCTAGCATGGGCCATCCTGCCGAAAGCCGTGTGGCCACGAACCGTTTCCAGGCGGAAGAGGGCCATCACAGCCACAGAGCATGCGTGATTATTGGAGCGGAGGAAAACATCGCGCGGCGGAAGTTCTACGAGTTGCGACGAGACCGGTGCTGCTCAGACCGACAGCGCAAATATGCGGGCTGATGATGTCGATTGGGCAAGAGCGTCCTCAGCTACCGCCGCAAGAAGTTTGACCAAGCCCGCCCGCCCGCACAATTGAGCATCGGGCCAAGTTAGCGTGCCCTCCTTGAAGGCCTGCCAAGATTTGGGCCTCTCTCCCGATCAATCCTTATCCCACATCTTCCGCCGCTCGGCAACCGCACGTGGGTCCATGGTTGCCCAAAATGAGTCATGCGCACACCCCCGTTTTCGCGATATGACATCGCACAGACGAAGTAGCTCGCTCGCAATCCACAAGTCTGGGTTGGCTTTGATTTGAGTTTGTCGATAGATGATAGCGCAATCATGAAACGCATCACTTCCGTCGAGCCCCTGGAAAGCCGCATCGCCCCCGCCACGATCTACGCCGTCGAGTCGGGGACCAATAAACTCGTCTCGTTCGACAGCGCCGCAACCGGCACGTTCTTGATGGATGCGACCATCACTGGTCTTCAGCCTACGGAAGTCATCTCGGAGATCGACTTTCGTCCGGCGACGGGTGAGCTTTACGCACTGGGTGTAGTCGACAACGGAGCAAATCGCACCGGGCGCATTTACAAACTCAACCTTACTACCGCAGCCGCCACCCAGGTGGGCAATGCGCCCTTCAATGGGCTCTTGGACACGGATGATTTCGGTTTCGATTTTAGCCCCACTTTTGATCATATCCGCATCATCAACGGCTTGGATCAAAACCTTCGCGCGGACCCGGATACCGGCGTGTTTGACGGAGTGGATATAAACGTCGGCGATCCCAACTTAGGCGAAGTCATCGTCGGCGCAGCACACACGAGCCTCGCCGGGGGCTCGGGCACCACCCTCTATGGCTACAATTACACGACGGACCAGCTTGTCCGCATCGGCGGTGTGGGTGGAGATCCTTCTCCCGGTGATGGCCTCATTACCCCCGTCGCACACTTCACTGTGAATGGAGCCGATGC
>JAYUWZ010000036.1:0-10173 GCA_043753265.1 Verrucomicrobiaceae bacterium | reverse complement strand
AAATCCTGTGCCTCCCCGGCGGATTCAGCTACGGCGACGACATCTCCGCCGGGCGCATTCTCGCCAATCAGATTCGTCATCACTTGTTCGACGTGATGCAGGAATTCAAAGCCGCCGGCCCCGTGGCGTAAGGGGACACGAGATTCAGGGTGGCGCGGCTGATGATGCTTCCGCGATCGAGCAGCACGAGATTGATCCGGCCGGTGAATGCGGAGTCGTGGGCGGAGATCTGGCGGCCCAGCCTTGTGCGGGCGAGATCCACGGGAGTGCCACCCCGTGCCGTTCCCTCCAGCACCTCCAGGGGAGACACGACCACGCCGAGCCCTGCCTGAATCTTGCGACCTGTTTCGCCTACAAATGCGGAGCGTTTTCCGCGGGCGGACATGTTCAGCAGGCGCACGCCCTTCCACTCGGGATACTTTTCCGCAGTGAGTTTTGCGAAATGCTCCGCCACCGCGAGCACGTTCGCGCTGGGCGCCGCTTTTTTGTCTCCCACGTCGCTCCATGCAGAATGGTGGGTGAAGGTCTTGCCCTCGCGGCTGCGCAGGGTCACGGAAATGGTGTAGCGCTCGCCCATGTCGTCGAACTGGCCGAGGGAAAACCAGCCCGTGCCGTCATCGGTGATCACGTTGTTCCCCACACTGAAAGGCACCCAGTTGGCGCGGCCCGGCTTGGCGAGTCCCCGCATTTCCTTGCCCTCAATCATCCCACGCAGGCGCACCTTCGTGGAGGTCGAGAGACGCCCTGATGCGGCGAGCTTTGCAATAGGCTCCGCAAATTCCACCGTCCACTCCGCCTCGCCTTCGTAGCCCTCGTCGCCGGGAGCCAGCGAGCCGTAACGCACGGCCACGCGGTCATCCACCCACCCTTCGAAGCTGGTTTTGCCGAGGCGCTCGGTGTCTGCAAAGCGCGCAGCGGAGCCATCCGAAATCCAGGCCCGCGTGGTCTCCCTTGCGCTCATGGCCGCAGGTGTGGTCTTCCCGATGTTTGAGCAGCCGGCGATACCGAGGAGGGAGGCAGCCGAGAGAATGAGAGCACGATGTTTCATGGGCATGGCAGGCAAGAGATTGGGAAAGTGAGAGGTGCGGCGCGAAACGTAAACGCTAAAGACGTCCACGCTCCAACAACGGTCATGGGGTCGTGGTTCTTATGATGTGGCGAAACGGATTTGCGCGCCTTGAAAGCCCCGACCCAACATGTCATAGTATGCCAACGGGAATGGAAGGATTGGCGCGAACAGGTGGAACGACATGGAGCAAAACGCACGATGGCTGCCAGCCGAATCCCGTGGAACACGTGGAACAACCGCGAATCGCCTATCCCTCCATCGCATCAATTGCCGATAATCTGGATTCGGTCCCATCGCCGTTATTGCCGATAATCCCGCAAAGTAGGTTCCGCGCAGCATGCGCAACAACGGCAACAACCCCCTCCGGAAAGTTCCACGAGCGTGTTCCACATTCACCAGGTCCATGCCGAGAAACTCCGATCGCCGCGATCGCATTTAATGCATCAAATCAGACACCCTTGATTTCCAAGCACTTGCAAAAGAGCATTAATGGCGTCGAACAACCTGCACCCTCCAGTCGCACCCACCTATCGCATCTATCGCCGATAATCCCCGGCGTCTTGGCGGTTCAAACGGTTCCGCGCAACAACCGCAACAACCCCTCAATCCTTCGTTCGACTGGGCCAATCTGTCGCCCAAAAAGCGCCTTCCTCTCTTACCGCTTGGTTACGCATCACCTTTGGCCCTTGCCCGAATTTCAGCTAAATAAACCTTTCTCCAAATCCGAGTGATTAGCCGATTTTTTATAATTTTCATAATGGCAGCCCTTCTGCCGATGGGTGCGTTTGCGCCTGTCTCCGGAGCTACGTTGGAGGTTGTCTCGGAATTTGGCCGTCCCGGTACCGAGCCCATGGCCCGGCTTCTGTATGTTCCGTCGGCCAGCGCGTTTTTCGGCACCACCAGCGCCGGCGGTAAGCATGGACATGGCACCATCTTCAAACTCGTGGGGACCACCCGCACCACGCTCATTGATTTCACGGGGGAAAGCGGTGCATTCAAGGGCTCGGAGCCAGGCAGCGGACTGATCCTGGGTGCCGATGGGCTGCTGTACGGTACGACACCCAAGGGTGGCGCGTCCGATTGCGGGACGATGTTCAAGGTCAGTACTGCCGGCGCCTTCACCACCATATTGGACTTTACAGGCACGGCAGGGAACGCGAGAGGCTCGGCACCCGGCGAACTGCTGCTCCAAAATGGCAGTTATTACGGCACCACGGAAGGTGGTGGCACCAACGACCTCGGCACCGTTTTCCGCTACACGCCCCTCCTTACCATCCTCGATTCTTTCACGACGCTTGTAGAATTCACCGGGGACAGTGGCACTAAAAAGGGGGCTTCCCCCAAAGGCCCGCTGACCTACAACAGTGGTTCCTTTTTTGGAGTCACCGAATTCGGGGGGGATTCGGATTGTGGCACCGTTTTCAAGGTCACCATATCCGGCATTCTGATTGAGACGATCACCCACACCGTTCTGGTGCATTTCGACCCGGAAACCCTCAAGAAAGGCGCCTTTCCTACCAGTGGCCTCGTCTATCATTCCACCGGCAATGCGCTTTACGGAACAACCGAATTCGGCGGGGCGGATGACTGTGGCATCATTTTCAAGGTGAACCTGAACGGAACCAACTATTCCGTCCTGCATGAGTTTGCGGACTACGATGGCGCAACCCCAAAAAGCCCGCTCGTCATTGCGTCGGATGATTACATGTATGGCGTCACCGCGCACGGTGGCCTCGATGGCTACGGCATCCTTTTTAAAATTAATGCGCTGGGCGATTTCTTTCCGCTGGATAGCTTCACTGGCCCCAATGGGAGCTTTCCCGGCGAGGCCCCCGAAGCGGGGCTGATAGCCCGTCCGGGCGGACTTTTGTTTGGCACCACCAGCAGCGGCGGCGCGGATAAGAATGGGACGGTGTTCCAATACACCATCACCCGGCAGCACACGGTTCTCAGTGAATTCAGCTCGCAACTCGGTTGGAGTCCCGCAGGCACCCCGCTGTTCGATGGAGCAGGCGCGATTTACATGCCCATGTCCGAAGGCGGCCTCCATGGCGCTGGCACGCTTCTCAGGGTCACGGGTGGGGTTCCATCCGTGGTGACTCCGTTCTCCGAGTTGCTTGGCGAAGGCCCGGCGGGCGGCCTGACAGTCATGGGCGGTGAATTTTTTGGCGCTACAAAAGAAGGCGGATCGAGCAGGGGAACCATCTACCGCCACACACCGGGCGGCAGCACCGTGGCGATTTCCACGCTCAACACCAATAGCGGTTCCGCGCCCGAGGGGCCAGTCACTGTTGGGGCGGATGGCTTTCTCTACGCAGTCGCACAGGAGGGGGGCGCACTCCCACGTCTAGGTGCAATCCTCCGCATCTCCCCGGCCGGGGCACGCACCACGCTGGTTTCCTTCACAGGCACGACTGGGGATTTCCCGGGCGAAAAGCCCCGGGCGCCGCTGGTCTTTGGAACTGATGGAAGCCTCTATGGGGTGACCGAAAAAGGCGGTGTGCACGATGTGGGGACCGTCTTCAAAATCAGCCCCCAGGGCGTCTTTTCCACGCTGCACCATTTTCAATACCACATTAACGACGACACCCTCCCCCGGTCTCCGATCGGCGGCCTTGCGAAGGGGGCGTCCAGCACCTTGCTGGGAACCACCGGGCTCGGGGGTGCTGGCAACAAGGGCACGGTATTCCGCATCACGGAGGCCGGTGTGCTAACCATCATCGGCGAATTTACCGGCAGCACAGGAACCCTGCGGGGTGCCCACCCTGCGGGCGCTCTGCTGGTGCATCCCGATGGCGCAATCATCGGTGTGACCACGGAGTCCGGGGCCAACGGCTTCGGCACGGTGTTCCGCATGCGCCTGGATGGTTCCAAGGAGACGCTTCTCGATTTCACCGGCACGACGGGTGCCGTTCCCGGCGCTTCGCCCATGGGCGGCGTGGTGCTCGGCCCGGATGATTTTCTTTACGGCGCCACCGAGGAAGGCGGCACAGCAGGGGGCGGCGTCATTTACCGGATGAAAAATCTCGGCCCTTCGGCAATCACCGATGGCCTTTCCTTTCCCGGCCTCATCACCACCATCCATGGTCGCGCCTACACGGGTGGCCTCCCGACAACCGTTTCGTTCGACCTTGTCGTCACCCTTCCGCTTTTGCCCCCGATCAACCTCAACCTTGTTCCGACACAATTGACCAACGTCAGCAATGGCGTAATTTCCTATTCCTCATCCGTGCTGGGTATCCAGTTGGGCAGCCTCATCACTTACCAGGCGCGCGCGGTCAATGCCGAGGGCACTGCCACGGGCATTCTCCGCACCATTACGGAGCTCGCACCCATCCAGAAATGGAAGGCCGAATTTCTCGGCAACTCCGAAGTTCCTGATCTGGATGACCACGATTTGGACGGCTCATTGAACCTCTCCGAGTACGGCATGGTCAGTGACCCAGCCTCCCCAAGTTCGCTCGCGAGTCCCACGCCCATTCTCAAAAGCTATCCCGAGGGAACGCGGCTCGCCATGTTCCTAAGCCGCGACCCCAGCCGCACCGACATCACCATCGAGGTAAAGGCGGCGTCCTCCCTCAATGGACCGTGGACCACCGTGGCGAGCAGCGTGAACGGCGCCCCCTTCACCGGCGAGGGCTACGTGGGCGGCGATGCGAATACCCCGGGCATCAAGACGGTGGAAATCCGTGACGTTCCGCCGGGCGCGGCGGCGTCCCGGGTGATGAAGGTGGTCATCACACATTGATGAGGGGTAAAATTCAGGGGCCCGAACTTCTCATTGACCAGCGGGGGTTCGGGGTCAGAATTCCGGGGCAGGTGCGGCGTATTCCAACCAGAACCACAACACCCCATGAGCTACGAATTAAAGACCGACAGTCGCGGGCAATTCATGTTCAACCTAAAGGCCGGAAACGGGGAGGTCATTCTCACCAGCGAGTCCTACGTGCAAAAGGCCTCGGCCCTCGCGGGCATCGTAGCCGTGCAGCGTTTCGGGCCCAATGGGGCGAACTACGATTCAAAGACTTCCTCCACCGGCCATCCTTACTTTATCCTGAAAGCCTCCAATGGCGAGACCATCGGTCGCAGTGAAATGTATGCGAGCCCCTCGGCCCGGGACAACGGCATCGCCTCCGTGCAGCAAAACTGCACCTCACCTGAAATCAAAGATCTCACCGGCAAGTAGCTTCTTACACGCACATGAAACGCAATTGCTGGGACCTTTTCCTCATCCTCGCCTCACTGGCGTCCGCCCTGGTCATCGCCGTCGGCGCATTCCTGCTCGTCGGCCCGTTCGCCAAGTGAAGCCAGTGGAGCACCCCATAAACCCAAAATCTCGGACCCAGCCGGCTCTTCCAGGAACCGGCTCCATTTATCCATCGTTGCATCCGGCACGGCGGCAACTACAATGGTCCGCGCAATCCATGAAATCGTTTGTTTACGCGCTGCTCGTGTTGCTGCTCAACGTATGTGTCGCCAGTGCACAGGCACCCGCCAGCGCTCCGGGGCGGAATCCCGCTCCTGCCCCCGCCACTCCGCCTGCGCCCAAGGACGACTCTGTCACGACCTACAACCCAAACCCAACGGCACCTAAAAACGCTGCGGCCAACAAGCCCGCCATCCCTGCAAAGCAAGGTGCCGAGTACATCAAGAAAGGTGAGGAGAGCGGGGGTGGCACGGAGTCACTCCTTCAGCTGATCAAGACCGGTGGCTGGGCCATGATTCCGCTCGGGATCATGAGCGTGCTCGCCATCATGTTTGTGCTCGTCTTCATGGCCACGCTCCGGCGCTCGGCCATCCTCACGGCACACTACATGAACACCGCCGATGTGCTGCTGAAGAAGCGCGATTACCTCGGACTGCTCGCTATTTCCAGCCGCCACAGCGAAGTGGTCGCACGCGTGGTCCAGCGCACCCTCGATTTCGCTACAAAGAATCCCAGCGCTCCTTTTGAAGTTGTGAGGGACGTCGCTGAAAGCGAAGGCAGTTCGCAGGCTTCCTCGCTGCAGCATCGCGTCACCTACCTTGCCGATATCGGCACACTCTCCCCCATGGTCGGTCTCTTCGGCACGGTCCTTGGCATCATAAAAAGCTTTGGAGGCCTGGGCAGCGGGATGGTGGGGCAAAATCGCGACTGGGCGCTCGCGAGCGGCGTGGCCGAGGCCCTCGTGGCCACGGGTGCGGGCCTCGTCGTCGGCATCGTTTCCTTCGTCTTCTACGCCTATTTTCGCAACAAAGTGCAGCGGCTCATCTCCGACTTGGAGGTGGCCAGCTCGCACATTGTTGGCCTCATGGCCCTCAGCTACAAGCGGCGGGAGCCTTCCCGCGCGGCCCTCGAGGACGAATTCTAAAAATCGGCAGCCATGAAATTCAGACGTCGCGGTGAGCCCAATGCCCTTGGTTTCCAGATCGCTCCAATGGTGGACGTGCTCCTGGTGCTGCTTTGCTTTTTCATCCTCACATGGAGTTTCGCCCGGAAGGAGATGGAGCTCCCTGTGCGCGTTCCCGCGGCCGTGAATGGCGAAGAGCCGGCAATGGAGGTCAATCAAACCGTGGTCAACGTGCGGGCCGACGGCACCATCGTGATGAACACGAAAGAAATCACCCCTGAGCTTTTTACTGAGAAGGTCACTGCCCTCGCGCAGATCAACCCCGACTATTCCATCATCCTCCGGGGGGACGAGAACACACCTTACAAATACATCGCACGGGTCCTCGATATCTGCCACGGCGCTGGCATCTGGAACTACTCCCTGCCCGTATCGAAACCGGAATGACGTTTGTGGATCACGGCATGATTATGTGTAGGATGTACTAACGATGAATACGTTCACGGTCACTTGTGCCTCGATGGCAATCCTTCTCACATTGCAACCAGCGCAAGGTGCGGATGCTCCGCAGAGGGCGGGCAATCCGGAGGCTCTGGAGAAGCCTGCGAAACCGGCTCCCAAAAAGCCCTCGGTGAGAGCGGTCGAATCCCCAGAGAAGAGTGATGCCCCCGTGAAAAACCAAAGCGTGATCGAGATCACGGCTGATGGAAGCGTCGTGCTGAACACCAAAAAACAGACTCTCGAGCAATTTACCGAGAAAGTGACCGCACTGGCAAAAATCGACCCCGACTATTGCATCATCTTGCGCGGGGATAAGGATACCCCATACAAACATGTCGCACGAGTTCTCGAAATCTGCCAAGGCGCGGGAATCTGGAACGTTGCTCTGACGGTATCGAAACCGGATTAAATTCACCCCTTGTGCTAAATTTTTAGCACGTGTAGGCTGGAACCACTCACATGAATCAAACAGACACCATCAAACGTAGCGGGCATCACGGGCCGTGCCTGCTTTCGAGTGATGTTCCCGGGCCTGTGGCCTCCCGCTTTCGTCGCACCCTTTCCGCGATTTTGTGCGCCTCCATCGCCAGCCTGCTTCCGGGCGTGACGCCTTACGCATCGGCCCAGAGCGACGTGATCAAACCTTTCCGGCCCGGTGGGAATAATCCACCCAAGGAGGAGCCCGTGCGCCCCGTGCCGAGGAAGCCCAGGGACGAACCGGAGAAAACCGAGAGGAAAGAGCAGCCGCCCCGGGAACCCAGGGAGCCGAAGGAACCCAAGCCCGCTGAGCCAATGCCAGTAGTTCCCGATGCCGTGCGTCCGCCCGTGGTGGGGGACAAGCCGGAAATCGCCCCTGCCCCTGCCAAGCCCATGCCGCCCGAGGATGCCGAGCCTGCGGCGGTGCGCCCGAAAGTACTTCCCCCCACCCCTCCAAGGCCCGCACCCGCTCCCGAGGCGGAACCTGCTCCCATGATTATTCCGGCGACCCCGGCAGCACCCGCGGCCCCGGCCCCAAAGCCTGTCGATCCGATGGAGGAGGGCGACATCGTGGTTCGCCCGAATGCGGCGGCCACCTCCGCCGACCAGAGGCAGCTCAGCTATGCGGATGGCTTCTTTTCCCGCAAGCTGTGGCGCGACGCGACGCCGGAGTATGAGCGCTACCTCGAGCAATTTCCCAAGGCTCCGCCAGATGAGCGCCAGGCTGCGTTCTACCGCCTTGCGGAGTGCTACCGCCAGACCGGCGCAGTCAACAACGCACGGGTCAACTACGAGGCCATCCTCTCCAATTTTTCCGGCGGCGACTTTGTCGGCTACGCGGCCTCCCGGCTGGGCAAAATTCTGTACGAGGAAAAGGAATACCGCCCGGCGCTGCAAGCATACCGCAAGGCCAGCGTGCGCCTGAAGCAGCCGACGCTGATAAACGACTCCAAGTTTTTCATCGGGCGCTGCCTCGAAGGCATCGGCCAAAAAACCGAGGCGAAGGTCCAGTATGAGGATCTCGCGGCTATCGTGGAGTCCAACCCCTATCGCGATGCCAGCCGGCTCTCCGTGGGCCGTCTGCTGGAGGATGCAGGGCAGCGTGAGGGCGCGCTGAAATGGCTCATTCCGCTGAGCGAGGACAGTTCGAACCCGCAAATCAAGGCAGAGGCCACGGCCCGTGGCAGCCTGCTCCTCGTAGAAGCGGGCAAGTACGACCAGGCCGCCACCGCAGTGGAAGCCGCGCTCGCAATGCCCGAGGCAGCCTCGTGGAAGGATCGGCTGCTCTTTGCGCAATTCCGCATTCCCTCGCTCAAGAAAGACTACAAGGCGCTGCTGGCGCGGTACGAGTCCGGCGCGGCAAACAGCTTCACCCTCGAAAATAAACTCAACGTGCTCGTGCTCGTGGGCGAAGCGCACCGCGAGATGGGGCAGCGCGACGCCGCCATGGCAATCTACGACCAGATTGCCCGTGAATTTTCCACCACCCCGCAGGCCCGCGACGCCGCGTATGCGCGCCTGCTCATGCTTTACGACACGGGCGACCAGCGCCTGCTCGACGAGGTGAACAAGTTCCTGAGCGAAAATCCCACAGCTCCGCAGGTGGAGCGCGTGTCGCTGATGAAAGCCGAGGCACTCTTCAAGGCCGGCGATTACGAACACGCCGCGCCCATCTACGCGATCGTGCTCGAAAAGGCGAAGGGCCTCGCGGGGGATTTCCGGGGGGAAGCCGCATTCAAGCTTGGCTGGTGCTACGTGCAGCTCCGCCACTTCGACCGTGCAATCGAGACGTTCGGCATGTTCATCAAGAACCACCCGACGCACGCCAAAATGCCCATCGCGCTGGCCCAGCGCGGCGCGGCGCACATGCAGCTCAAGCAATACACCGCCGCGCAGAAGGACTTTCAGGAACTCACGACGAAGTTCCCCAAGGCCAAGGAACGCGAGTTCGGCCTCGAAAACCTCGCACTCATCCACAGCCAGCTTGGCGATTCCGCGCGCATGTCGGACGCCTTCGAGCTCCTGCTGCGCGACTACCCGCAGACCAAGGCCCAACCCAAGGCTCATTTTTGGATTGGCTGCGCAGCCTACGACTCGAAGGACTACAAGAAGAGCATCCCCCACCTCACGCAGGCGCGCGCCCTGGACAAGACCCAGTACTTCGAACGCGCAAGCCTGCGACTCATTGCTGCGACCTACAACCTTGAGGATGTCGACGCGACTGAAAAGGAAATCCAGATTTACCGGGATAATGGCGGCGTAGCTGAAACCCAGAGCGATGTGATCCGCTGGCTCGGGCAGAAATACTTTGATCGCGGGGATTACGCGAAAGCCGAAAAATTCATCCCCGAACTCATCATCCGCAAGGAGGCCATCGACGAGGACAAGCTGATGCTCGCACGCGCACGCGTGAAGCTCGGCAAACTCAAGGATGCGGTGGACAGCTTCAACACCTACCTCGCGACGGTGAAGGAACCCACGCTGCGTGTCACGGGCCTCATCGAAAAAGCCGACGCACAGATCGGCCTCTCGGACTGGGCAGGCTCGGAAGCGACGCTGAAGGAAGGCCTCATGATTGCGGTGGAGGGCAAATACAATGGCGAGCTGCGTCTGCGCGCCGGTGAAATCGAGGCTGGCCGCGGCAACAGCAAGAAGGCGCTGCAAATCTTCGAGTCCATCCCTGTGACCCTCGACGATGAGAACATCTGCCCCCGGGCCTTGGAGCGAGCCATAGAGATCCACCGCCAGCTTGGCTCCGAGGAAGCCGCCAAGAAACTCGAGAACCAGTTGCGCAGC
>JAYUWZ010000035.1:0-2193 GCA_043753265.1 Verrucomicrobiaceae bacterium | reverse complement strand
GAACGCTGTGCCCTCACAATGAACCAGCCTTCGCAAAACGAAGGCGGTGTCGCGCTAACGCTTGCCACCGCACTCCATGTGCGCTGCTCGTTTCGGGGGTTGTCTCTCCACTCTTACGCCCAGTAGTTCCTGGCATCCTCCCCTTTTCCTGCGAGCAGCAGTTGCAGCATGGCGTGCAGGCCGTCTGCCACTGCGGTGTGCGAAAATCGCGCCGCGTTTTTTAGCGACGCTTCGTGGATCGTGGCGAGCCGCGCGGGATCCGCGAGGGCACCGCGCACCGCGCGCTGGAAATCCGCGAGATCGCCAAAGCGATGCGTGATGCAATTCACGCCATCCTTCCAGCCGCACTCGCCGTACACGGGATGATCCGAGCACACCATCACCGCCCCGCATGCTGTCGCTTCATATGTGCGCGCGGGCGGGTAGTGCATGATGGAGTCATCGTTCAGGAAGAGCTGGTGCCGGTTGAGCTCCACGACGCTGTCGTAGCTCACGTTGCGAAAAGCCGGTGGGGACGCCATGAAGCTGGCCACAATTGCGTTCATCTCCTCCGGCTTGTCCAGCATCGCCTGCCTCACGGCTGCGCGCATCGGGTGCGCCCATTCCACCTCCTCAAAAAATGCCGCGTATTCCGCGATTTCCCCAGCGCTGCTCTGGGGGTCGCGCACCGCGTTTACCGCACCCATCGCAGCACACTTCGGCACGCGCTCCGCAAACGGGGTCGTGCTCTGGAAGCGGCTGCTGTAGCCAAATGGCATGGGCAGCACGCGCCCCGCGTAGTCCGGGAAAACGTGGTTGAAATAACCGCACCACCGGTCGTGCGAGCTGTAGCCGAGCAGGTAATCCACCTTTGCTTTTCGCAGCAGCGTGCCTGCCTCCCCGGGGCAATGGCTGTAGTCCATCACGTGATGCACCTTCAGCCCTTTAAACTGCATCGGTGGCGGAGAGAGCGCCAGCGGGGCATTGCCAGTAAAGGAAAGCCACACGTCGTGGCGCGACAGCTCCCGCTCGCTGAATACGTAGCGCCAGCCGCTCAGCGGGAGATTTTTCCTGCGCAGAAATTGATACCACCTCCAGAGCCGCTTCAGGGGCCAGATGCGCACCGCGGGGCGGTACTTCCGGAGATACTCCGCGGCGTAGTCGTTGATGCCCGGAAACAGCGACGAGGAGCGCATCGAGTCTCCGATGAGCTGGGGATTTTGAAAGACGACTTTCATCGGGCAAATAGCGTTTTGAGCAGGCGCAAGGAGAAGGCCTCGGACACCGCGGCCTTGAAGCTGGCGCGCACAATGCCGGGGGTTTCCCGTGCGTATCCGGCCAGGAGATCCCAGGCGAGTTTCAGGGCAACCCAGTTGGAGGTGAGCAACTGGGCAACCAATGTGGAAAGCACGGCCCCGGCGAGCCCCATTGCGGGGATGAGTAGACAGGCCAGTCCTACGTTTAAAACGGCGCCAGCCACAGCAGGCACGGCGAATGGCTGCCTTCCGTGCGCAACGACAAAACAGGCTGCCTGCGTCTGGATGAGTGCAAACCACGAATACAGTGCCAGGCAGCCAAGGGTCATGGCATCGAGATTCACCCTGCCCAATGTCCACCACCGGATGAATGGGCCTCCAATCGCCGCGAATAGGAAGTAAGCCACAAACCCTGGAAGCACCGAGAGCAAAAAGGCGAGAAATGCCTTTCGCAACAGTCCGCGCACATCGCGCTCACCCACCAGGCGGGACATAAAATTGATCTGCGCCCCCGTGATCTCCACGAGGATTGAGAATACCAGCATCGCGACACGTGTGGGCACGGCCAGCGCCGCCACCGCCGGCTTCCCCAGCCAGTAACCGGCCAGGAGCGGGTTCACACTAAAGATAAACCATGCGGCAGTCGTGGCCACTCCCTGCCGCCAGCTCATGTTCCAGATGACCCGGATGACCCTGCCTCGCGGACGTGGCGCGTGGGGCTGGGGGCAGCGCCGGGCAGCAAGTTGTGCCAGCAGCCACCACTGCGCCAGCCCGCCGACGAGAAAGATCGCGCCGCCCACCCAAAGCGGCGGACGAAATGCGAGCGCACTGAGAAAGATGATGTTTTGCGCCAGCGTCACGATAGCCGAGGCCACGCGGATCCATGCCATCTGCAGACACCCTGTGAGCAGCGTTCCCGGAGTGCGCGATTCATTCAGCGCCACGGCCATGCCCAGCA